>JAEZWE010000063.1 GCA_023420435.1 Bacteroidota bacterium | reverse complement strand
CTTAAAAAAGTGATGTTATATTTTTCTGCCAATTTCTTGAAAGCAGGATCTTGAGTGCTATCCAACAAATACGCTTGATGTGGATAGTTCAAATTATTTAATGCTTGAAAAGTTTTTTCAAACATCGAAATTGGTTCTCCAGGAGCACTGGTTGTAAATACAGCAACACTTAAATTTTGTGCTGGTTTTGGAACGGATAATGGTTTTTTAATTTTTGTATAATTGATCCAGATTATACAAATTCTTATAATTCCATACCAAAATACCACGCTGAAAACCGTAAAAAAAAGTAAATTATTTACATGTACGGAGCGAAACCACCAATTCAGAAAACTAACTACACTTAGCAATCCTGTAATGGTTAAAAAAAGTAATATGAGCCGATCTTTTTCCATCAATTCTTTAGATTTCTTGAAGTTCCACATTTCGTACATCACTCTACTTTTAAAATACATACCCAAAATAGATTGAGCCTGTATGTGCGTTATAAAAAAAAGTTTTTAAAAATTCATAAGTTAATGACGCTTCCATTTTAGAAGAAAATTTGTAATTAACCGTAGATTTTAAATTAAGCGGACTATAGTTTTGTTTGTAAAATTGGGTTTCGAAATAGGGAGTTGCACTTTGATAATTTACTGAAAGTACCGGCTGATCTGCGGATGAAGATAAATTTAAAACCGCAGAATTTTGCCAATTGAACTTTCCATTTTTATAGGTTAAAGAAATAACAGAAGTGTTATTCAGTTGATTTTTCGGAGTAAAATAGCCATCGTAAATACCGGGAATTTCAGTTAAAGAATTGGCTATAACATCTTGCAAACTGACAGATGAAACAAAATTTGATCTCTCGGAGTTAGTATAACCAAAGCTATATCCCACAGAAATTTCAAAATACTTCCCTAACCTTAACGGTGGTGATAAAATGTAAGCCGCGACAGAACTTACATTTCCTTCATTTCCAAAATTATTAAGCTGGTAAAGTGCCTTTAAAACCACCTCCTTTTTAGTCTGTAAACCTACTGCACCAAAAGCTTCATTCGTAAAAATTGGATTTTCCAAAGCGGATAAAGTAAAATTATACGGTTTGCGTTCTATACTTCCTTCCGTGAAAATAAATTTTAAAAAATCTTTTTTTAGTCGAATTTTCCCTATAACATCTTTTTTTCCAACATCGGCAAAACCAACAGCAGCTTCAACTTTTAGGTTACTTGAAGGAAATGAAAAATGATTTCCTAATAAAATTTGTGTGTCGTGATATTTTTTTGAATTTCCTGAAATCCAATCATTTTTTGCAACTATATAAGGCGTTAAGAGTGAATTGTAATACTTATAAGCCACCAGTTTTGGTCCAAATCTTTCCGTAATTTGGTTGTCTTTTGAATAGCTAAACTGTAAGGATGCATGGTATGTGTGTAAATTATTAATTTCATTTATAATGTTTTGAGCTTCACTATTTTGTAGATTTTCTGATAATAATTTTTGGGAATACGCTTGTGCTTTTTCCACTTCTCCATTCCAATAATAAGCTTTTGCTAAATCATTTTTTGCAGCTTCATGATCTGGATTTTGTGACAAATAACTTTCTAACAAAGGAATTGCTTCTTCCACATGTCCTTTTTCAACCAAAAAATGAGCATATTCATATTTTAAATCATATTTCTCTGGATTGTTATTAACCAATTCTCTGTACTTTAATCTTGCACGGTGAGAATTCCCGTTTAGCATTAAAAGTTGTGCATAGTAAAGTTGCACATCAAAATTTTTGAGATTTTTTAAAGCGTATGGCTCAAAACGAAGAACAGCTTCGCTATACTTTTGCTCTGCAACTAATTTTTGTGTAGCTTCCAAGGTTCTTTTTGAAATTTGCGCGTTGATTGTTATAGAAATCAATAAAAAAATAACAAAAATGAAGAAAGTAGATTTCGGTTTCAAGGTGCTTTTTTTTTGAACTTAATTTAAAGCTCTGTTTCAAATGTTAAAAGTATAAGCACCAAATAAGAAACACAAAAAACAAGCGTCACAAAAACGTCACAATTTAATTTTCCCTTTATCAATAGTGGTTTACAAAATAAAAAACTCGAAAAATTTTCGAGTTTTTTATAAATGTTTACAAATTTTTGTTTGCAAAAACTAAAATTATGGATGAAATTTATTCAAAAAAAAATAGGGATATGATTAATAATTTGTAAAGGATAAAAAATTATTCCAACAAATCAGGTCTTCTTTCTTGGGTAATCCTTAAAGCTTCGTCATGTCGCCAATCTTCAATTTTTGCAAAATTTCCGCTTAGTAAAATTTCTGGAACTTTTAGTCCTTTATATTCTTCCGGTCTTGTATAAATGGGTGGCGATAAAAGTCCGTCCTGAAAACTGTCCGTTAATGCACTTTGTTCGTCATTCAAAACTCCGGGAAGCAATCTAATAATGGAATCTGCTAAAACACAAGCCGCCAATTCACCACCGGTTAAAACATAATCTCCAATGGAAATTTCTTTGGTAACGTGTAAATCACGAACACGCTGATCAATTCCTTTATAATGACCGCAAATAAAAATTAAATTTTCTTTTATTGATAAAGTATTGGCAATTTTCTGATTTAAAGTTTCACCTTCTGGTGTTAAATAAATAATTTCGTCGTAATTTCTTTCCGCTTTTAATTCAGAAATACATTTATCTAAAGGTTCCACCATCATTACCATTCCAGCTCCTCCTCCGTAAGGTTGATCATCTATTTGCCGGTGTTTCCCGACACTCCAATCTCGAAGATGATGAAAATGAACTTCCGCCAAACCTTTCTGCATCGCTCTTTTCAAAATTGAAGTTTGGAAAGGACTTTCCATTAATTCCGGAAGAACGCTTATAATATCAATTCTCATTGTTCTGTATTATTTTTTTTGTTGGGAAGAATTATTAATCGCAACGAAGAATCTTTGTTAAAATAACTCCACATCCAATTAAAAAAGATCGCAATTTTATTTCTTACAGAGAGAATAAGCATCAAATGCAAAAACATCCAGAAATACCACGCAAAAAACCCTTGAAATTTAAAATTGGGCAAATCTACAACCGCTCTGTGTTTTCCTATCGTTGCCATACTTCCGCGATCTTCGTATTCATATTCTTTCCATTCATTTTCAGAATTTTTCAGAAAGTTTTTTCCTAAATTTTTTCCTTGGTTAATGGCTACATTCGCAACTTGAGGATGACCTTCTAAATATTTCGGTGTTTCCATATAAGCAATATCACCAATGGCAAAAATATTTTTATAACCTTGAACTCGGTTAAAACGATCGGTTTTATAACGGTTTCTTATCATTATTTCAGGATTTAGCCCATCAATTACATTTCCTGTAACTCCGGCAGCCCAAATCACATTATTGGCTGAGATTTCTTTTCCGCTTGCCAAGAAAACTTTGTCACCGTCGTAATCGGTAACACGTTCTCCGCTCATAAAATTTACACCCAGCTGTTTTAGATATTCTTCAGATTTTTTTTGAGATTCTTCACTCATTACACTTAGTGGAGTTTCAGTAGAACTCACCAAAATGATATTGAGGTTTTCAAAATTCATATGAGGATAATCTCTTGGAAGAATTTCTTTTTTCATTTCTGAAAAAGCTCCAGCAAGTTCTACTCCTGTAGGTCCACTTCCAACAATTACGATATTCCAGTTTCCGTCATCACTTCGTTTTCTTTCGATAATTAATTTTTCAAAAGTTAACAGAACATGATTTCTTATGGCTATAGCTTCTTGGGTATTTTTCATTCCAAAAGCTAAACTTTCCATTTTCTCGTTTCCGAAAAAATTGGTTTTACATCCTGTTGCAATAACCAATTTATCGTAAGAAAATTCAGCATCATCCGTAACTATTTTATTTTGTGCAGGTATAATTTTCTGAACGTTAGTCATTCTGTACTGTGTATTTCGGGAACGCTGAAAAATCTTCCTGAATGGAAACGAAATATTGGACGGTTCAATCCTTCCACAAGCCACCTGATAAAAAAGTGGCTGAAACATGTGATGATTCACACGGTCTATTAAAATTACTTTTTTATTTTTATTATTAAGGGTTTTTGCCAATTGAAGTCCGGCAAATCCACCTCCGATAATAATAATTTTCTCGCGACTTTCCATAAAGGCAAAATTACAGATTTTTCAGTCAATAATTTTATCAAGAAGTAGGATTAAAACTCCTTGAATAACTTAGAAAAGAATATTTTTGCAAATCGATGAAAAGAACTTACAAAAGAAAAACATCTCGAAAAATTCATAAAAACCGAAAAAGACATTGGCTTTTGCGAAGGGAAATACTTTTGCTGATTCTTGCGGTCACTATTTTAGGTACAGCCTTTTATTTAAAAGAAAAAATTGCGTTTTATTATGCGATGAATTTCAACAAATTTGAACATAAAAAATTAAAAAATTCTGAATTTGAAACCGAAAGAATTAACCGGATTATCGGAGATTATGCGGAAAAAACTTTTGGTTTCGATATCTCCCATTATCAAAATGCAAAAGACATTCAGTGGGATTCTTTGTCTATTGGCAATAAAACAATTTCTTTAAAATTTGTCGTTCTTCGTGCAACGATGGGAAATAAAAGCCAAGACCGAAATTTTGAAGAATTTTGGGAACTCGCCAAAAAACACCAGTTAATTCGTGGCGCATATCATTTTTATCGTGCTGATGAAGATCCTGTAAAACAAGCCAATAATTTTCTGGAAAATGTAAAACTGGAAGAAGGCGATTTGGTCCCCGTTTTAGATATTGAAAAAATTCCGGTAAGAAATTCCAAAGAAAAACTCCTCGAAAATCTAAAAATTTGGCTGAAAATTGTGGAAGAAAAATACGGCGAAAAACCAATTATTTACACTTATTATCATTATTACAGAGATCATTTGAAAGGAGAATTTGATGATTATCCACTTTGGTTAGCTAATTACAACGATGTTCCGCAACCTTCACCAAACGACGATTGGAAAATGTGGCAGTTTACCGAAAAAGGAATTGTTTACGGAATAAACACCAAGGTTGACCTTAATGTTTTCAACGGAAATTTGTGGAGTTTAAAAAGATTAACGATTGACTGATTTCAGTTTTCGTATTTTCGCAGCCGGAAAACTTCCATCATCTAACTTCCATCATCCAGCAAAAAATGAATTACGTATCAGCAGAAAATCTTACCAAATCTTACGGATTAAAGACTCTTTTTAAAAATATTTCCTTCCACATTAATGAAGGCGACAAAATTGCGATTGTTGCCAAAAACGGAAGCGGAAAATCTACTTTATTAAAAATTTTACTTGGAAAAGAAATTGCAGACAGCGGAACTGTGGTGATTAATAAAGATATACAAGTCGTATTATTCGATCAGGAAATTGAGTTTGATTCTCAGTTGACGATTGAAGAATTTATGATGACTTTGGATTCTGCACCAATTCAAGCGCTAAAAAACTATCATCATTCTTTGATTTCTCAAAATCCTGCAGAAATGGAAAAAGCCATTTCCGAAATGGAAAACCAAAAAGCTTGGGATTTGGAAAACGAAATGAAACAAATTTTGTCCCAACTAAAAATCTTGGATTTGGAAGCCAAAATGGGAACGCTTTCCGGTGGACAAATAAAAAGAGTGGCTTTAGCAAAATTATTGACCGAAACTAGAGCTCAACATACGCATACTTTATTGATCATGGATGAGCCCACAAATCACCTTGATGTAGAAATGGTGGAATGGTTGGAAAATTATTTAAGCAAGGAAAAAATAACCCTTTTATTGGTAAC
Organism: Bacteroidota bacterium; assembly: GCA_023420435.1. Classification (GTDB taxonomy): domain Bacteria; phylum Bacteroidota; class Bacteroidia; order Flavobacteriales; family Weeksellaceae; genus JAEXBA01. The sequence continues at coordinate 17,414 of JAEZWE010000063.1, read as the reverse complement.
ACACGATCGATATTTCTTGGATTCGGTTTGCGATATTATTTGGGAAATGGAAGACCAAAATTTGTACGTCCACAACGGAAGTTACGCTACTTATCTTGAAAACAAGATGATTCGTGAAGACAATTTGAATTCCACCATCGATAAAGCCAACAATTTGTACCGCAAAGAGTTGGAATGGATGCGAAGACAACCCAAAGCCAGAACTACAAAATCAAAATCCAGAATTGATGATTTTTACGAAACCGAAAAGATTGCCAAAACCAATACCAAAAAACAAAATTTGGAACTGGAATTTGAGATGAAAAGATTGGGAAACAAAATTTTGGAGCTGAAAAACATCAATAAAAGTTATGGAGACAAGGTACTTTTGAAAGATTTTTCTTATTCTTTTCAAAGGGCAGACAAAATTGGAATTGTTGGAAAAAATGGAGTCGGAAAATCCACGCTTCTTAATATTATTCAAGGATTTGAACCTAAAGATTCAGGTGAAATTGAAACCGGAGAAACCATAAAATTTGGTTATTTTTCTCAAAAAGGATTACAATTTAAAGAAGATAAACGTGTGATTGATTCCATTAAAGAAATTTCTGAAAACTTCCCAATGGCTAATGGAAGAACCATTTCGGCTTCACAATTTTTGAGATTATTTCTTTTTGACGACCAAACACAATATTCACCAATTTCTAAACTTTCCGGTGGCGAAAAAAGAAGGCTTCATTTGATGCACGTTTTGTATCAAAATCCCAATTTTCTGATTTTTGATGAACCTACCAATGATTTAGATTTACCTACACTAACTGTTTTAGAAAATTTTCTGCAAAATTTCCAAGGCTCTTTAATTATCGTTTCGCACGACCGTTATTTTATGGATCGAATTGTGGATCATGTTTTGGCTTTTGAAGGAGATGGGAAAATTAAAGATTTTACTGGTAATTTTTCAGAATACAGAGAAAGTCGGAAGCAGGAAGTTGGAGGCGGGAAGTCAGAAGTCGGAAGTGGAAAGTTGGAAGAAAAAAATTTCATTGCAACTTCGCAACGTGTGTATAATGACGAGAAATCATCAACCAACCAACAACCATTAACTAAAAAGAAATTATCCTTCAAAGAACAGCGGGAATTGGAAACTATCGAAAAAGAAATGCCCGTTTTGGAAGCCAAACGTAACAAAATTTTAGAAAACCTGAACAACGAAACCGATTACGAGAAAATTTCAAAATTATCGGAAGATTTGCAAAACATTTCAGACCAACTGGAAGAAATGGAAATGCGCTGGTTAGAGCTTCAGGAAATGATTTCGTAAAATAAATTCAATATTTCTTTTTCTTCACTTATACAGAATATGACAAAAATCATGTCCTCTTTGAAACCTGCAAATCAACAATTTAAACACATGATTCAATTTTAATTTAGAATTAATCAAAATTAACTTTGATTTAAATAATCACTTTTTTTACATTTGCTCTATTATTTTAATTAATTCTAAATAAAAGTAAAAATGAAAAGAGAGATTTTGTCGCTGGGATTTATCGTTATTTCGATGAGTTTATTTGCACAAAGGGGACCCAATTTGGTGGAAAAAGACACTTTAAAAGTTCAACAAATTGAAGACATTCATCTTCACAAATCTGGAAATCCAAACAAAGCAAGAACCACTACTACAAAATCGAATCTTAAAGTGATGGAAAATCCGCAACCGATTTCCATTGTAACGCACGAAATTATTGAGCAGCAACAAAACAAGCAACTCAGCGAAGTTCTACAGAATGTTAATGGTCTGTATGTAACTTCTTCGCGAGGAAATTCTCAGGACAGTTTCGGTGGTAGAGGTTTCAACTTCGGAAATGATAATATTTTCAAAAATGGATCAAGAATTAACAGCGGTGTTTTCCCTGAAGTTTCTGGTTTGGAACGTGTTGAAGTTTTAAAAGGTGGAAATGCTATGCTTTTCGGAAATGTAGCTGCAGGAGGTGTAGTAAATTTAATTACCAAAAAACCAAGATTTAACTTCGGTGGAAGTATTGGTTTGAATGCCGGAAGTTGGAATTCTTACAAGCCAACTGTAGATTTTTATGGTCCACTTTCAAAAAATACTGCATTCAGAATTAATGGAGCCTACGAAACTGCTGAAAGCTTCCGTGATATTGTAGAATCGAAAAAATATTATTTCAATCCTTCATTTTTATATAATATCGGTAAAAAATCTCAATTAATTGTTGAAGCGGATTATTTGAGAAACGATTTTACACCAGATTTTGGAATTGGAGCTATTGAAAATCAAGACCATTCGTATGCTTTAAACACTTTTTTACCTAGAAATGCATTTGTTGGAACAGATTGGCAATTTCAAAATGTACAGCAAGCTACAACTGGAATTACTTTCAACCATCAGTTTAACGATAAATGGTTCTTGAATTCTGTTGCTTCCTATCAAAACTACACCAAAGATTATTTTTCATCAGAACGTGTTGTTTGGACGTATGATAATGCAAACCGACTAAAATGGAATCGCCCAATTAACAGAACCTACAACGAAAACAATTATACTTCGCTTCAAGTAAATGTAAATGGTGAATTTTTAACAGGGAAAATTAATCATAAAATTTTAGTAGGAACAGACGGAGATTACGGAACTGCAGATTCTTACGCATACAATATTTCGCAAACTGCTTATGGAACAAACGGAGCGGCTGGTAATATTTATCTTGATGATCCTTCAACCTGGAGCAGCGATTTTTTACCTACTGCAGAGAAAAAAGACAGAAACAGAATTCCTACCCAAAGATTCGGTTTATTTGCACAAGACTTTGTTGAACTCAGCAAAAAATTTAAAATTTTAGCCGGATTACGATGGTCTTACATCGAAAATTTAGAATCAACAAGAAAAACTTTTGCAAGCAACACCGAAGTAAAATCGGCAGGAACGGTTGACAGAGCTTTTTCTCCAAAAGCAGGATTAGTGTATACTCCAAACGAAAATCTTTCCATTTTTGGAACGTACACCAACTCTTTTTCTGCTAATACAGGAAGAGATATCGTTACCGAAAATTCTTTAAAACCATCAATTATTGACCAGCTTGAAGTTGGTATAAAGAAAAATTTCTGGAACAACGCCGTTTCTGTGAACTTAACAGGTTATCATATCGTTAATAACAATTTTTATCAAATGGCTCAGTTTCATCCGGTAACTGGATTACAAAATTCTGACAGCACATTAAAAGAATTTGCCGGAAAAATGCAAAGTAGAGGTGCTGAACTGGACATCACAGGTAATCCAAACGAAAATCTTTCAATTATTGCTGGAGTTTCTTACAACCATTCTGTTTATAAAGATACTCCTGATGATTTTGGTTATGTAGAAAATCAGAGATTGGTAAGAACACCTGCAACAACTGCAAACGCTTCTGTTTTCTACAAATTTTCAAGATATATCACCGGTCTTAAAGTTGGTGCAACCATCTATTATATTGGAGACCGAATTGCAGGTTGGAATGACACCAAAACCGGAAACAACTCTCTTGCAGCGAGAAATGGAGTTTCAAGATTGTTGCACGTTGATGATTATTCAACAGTATCGCTTTCTGTAGGATACGATTGGAAAAAATTCTCGATCATGGGAAAAGTTGGAAATTTGTTTGACACAACAGCTTACAACTATCACGAAAATTACTCTGTAAATCCAATTACACCAAGAAATTTTTATTTTACATTAACCTATAAACTATAATTTAGTCTCATATCAATTTAATTTTTAAGTAGTCATTAAGTGGAAATTTATTTTTCCACTTTTTGAATTTTAAACTAAAAACTCAGAAAAAAAATGGCAGAAATCAAAAATACAAGATCCTTTATGCGCGTTGTACATCGATATTTAGGATATTTCATGGCAGGAATTATGACGGTTTATGCCGTAAGTGGAATCTTATTGGTTTATCGTGATACCGATTTACTAAAAAAAGAAAAAATTTACGAAAAAGTAATCGCCAAAAATCTTTCGGAAAAGCAGCTCGGAAAAGAGCTAAAAATGAAAGGTTTTGAAGTAGAAAAAACTGAAAATGGAATTCTTCATTTCAAAAATGGAACTTACAATTCGTTAACAGGGGAAGCGAAATACAAGAAAAAAGAGCTTCCTTTTGTATTAGATAAAATGACGAAACTTCATAAGTCGCCTTCAAAAGATAAATTGGGTGGATTGAATGTTTTTTTTGGAATTTGTCTTTTCTTTTTCGTCGTATCCAGCTTTTGGATGTTTAATCCGAAAACCAAGGCTTTTAAGCGAGGAATGTTATTTACTTTGGCTGGTTTAGTTATTTCCATAATTCTTCTTTTGATTTAAAAAAATATAAGAGTCTGTCTAAATTTATTTCAAACACATCAATCACCTAAGATTTTTTGATTTATTTTGATAGAAAAGAGCACATTAGCTTAGAAAATCTTTGATTTTCTAAGCTAATGTGCTTTTATTTTATCTTTTATTTTCAATTTTATTAAACTTATATGTTAAAAAAAATATCATAAAATAAAAGTTAGACAGATACTAAAACTTTTAAAAATATTTTAAAATCTTTTCTTTGGGCAGATTTTTTGCTTTTGAAAAAAATCTAAATTTTATAAAATGATTCAGCTGGAAAATGTAAAGGATTGGAAATACATTGACGTCGTTTACAAAGTAATCCAAAATTGGTGGATAAAATTGGCAGAAAACACCCCCAATCTTATTGTAGGAATTGCAGTGTTTTTAGGAGTTTTCTTCTTAAGTAAATTCTTAAGTAAGATTGCTTTAAAAGCTTTTCAAAAACTTTTTCCAAAAAACCGAAATCAGGATACTATTGTTACCTTAATTGGGTTTTTCCGATTTTTAATTATCCTTGCCGGAACTTTTATGGCGTTGGAAATCATGGGACTGAATGGTTTTTTCATGAAATTTCTGGGAAGTTTAGGAGTTGCTGGTATTATTGCGGGTGTTGCTTTAAAAGATATTGTTTCTTCCATGTTTTCCGGAATGTTGGTTAGTGTAGACAAAGCTTTTAAAGTTGGTGATTATGTTACCATCAATAATATTTCCGGAACTGTCGTTGAAATTGGATTCTTAACCACAAAAGTAATTAACGATGAAGGTAAAAAAGTGTATATCCCAAATCAGTTAATTTTTAGTGCGCCTTTCATCAATACTTCCGCTTCAGAACATCGAAAAATTATAATTGAGTTGGAAATTCCCAATACCGAAAATTTGGAAACTGCAAAAAAAGTGCTTTTAGATGAAGTAAAAACCTTTGGTTTTGCGGATGATTTGGATAGTGCAGAAGTGATATTTGTCCGTCAGAAATTAGGAGTTTACAGTTTGCAGGTTAAATTCTGGATGAAAAAAGGCGAAAATATCGGCAGTGTAAAAAGTGAAGCCATCATGAAACTGAAAAACCGTTTGGATGATGAAGGAATTAAAACTTCTATTCCTAATATTCTTCAGTAATTTCTAATAAAAACATAAAAAAAAACGCACTTCAAAAAAAGTGCGTTTTTCTATTTTTAAAAATTCAGCTTAAGCTAAAACTTCTTTTACTTTATTAGCCGCTTCTTCAAGCGTTATTGCAGAGTGAATTGGAAGTCCGGCTTCATCAATTAATTTCTTCGCTTCTTCAGCATTGGTACCTTGTAATCTTACAATTAACGGAACCGGAAATTGACCGATTTCTTTATAAGCATCTACAACACCTTGTGCAACTCTGTCGCAACGTACAATTCCACCAAAAATATTAATTAATATAGCTTTTACGTTTGAATCTTTCAAGATGATATCAAAAGCTGTTTTTACTCTTGCAGCATCTGCAGTTCCCCCAACATCAAGGAAGTTTGCAGGATTTCCTCCGGAAAGTTTAATCATATCCATGGTTGCCATTGCTAAACCGGCACCATTTACCATACAAGCAACATCACCGTCCAATTTCACAAAATTTAGTCCGGCTTCACCCGCTTCAACATCCATAGGATCTTCTTCTCTGGTATCTCTTAATTCTGCCAAATCTTTATGACGATACAAACCATTTCCGTCCAAAGTTACTTTTGCATCAACGGCGATAATTTTTTCGTCTGAAGTTTTCAAAACCGGATTAATTTCAAAAAGAGATGCATCAATACCTACATAAGCATTGTAAAGAGAAGTAATAAATTTTTTAAATTCTTTATTGGCTTGTCCATGAAGACCTAGGTTAAAAGCAATTTTAGCCGCTTGAAAAGGCTGAAGTCCTAAAGCAGGATCAATGGTTTCTTTGTGAATTAAATGAGGCGTAACTTCCGCAACATGTTCAATATCCATCCCTCCTTCAGTGGAATAAACTACGGTATTTTTACCTTGTGCTCTGTCTAAAAGTATAGAAACATAAAACTCTTTAGTTTCATTTTCTCCAGGATAATAAACATCTTCCGCAACCAAAACAGAATTTACCTTTTTACCTTCTGCAGAAGTTTGAGGGGTAATCAATTGCATTCCGATAATGTTTTGAGCATTTTCTTTCAATTTTTCCAAATTGGGAGAAAATTTCACACCACCACCTTTTCCGCGTCCACCAGCGTGAACTTGTGCTTTTACCACCCAGCCTTCAGCGCCGGTCATTTCTTTTAATTTGTTGGCTGCATCCACCGCTTCGTCCACATTATTAGCAACGAAACCACGCTGAATTGCTACACCATACTTTGATAAAATCTCTTTAGATTGATACTCGTGAAGATTCATAATATTTTTTGTTAGATTTTTCTTTTTTTTAAAGGTTCACAAATTTACAAAAAACTCATAAATTGACCTTTTTATGTTACTCTTTTTTTGAAGAAATAATTAATTCACAATAAATTTTCTTTCTCTAATCAAATCCGCAATCGCAATCATGTCTTTTCCGATTTCGCGGTCGTTTTCCAATTTTGGTACGACTGAACGGATGATGTCGTAGTTTTCTTCAACTATTTTGGAGCATTTTGCAGGTTTTCTAAATTCTAAACCTTGCGCTGCAAACATCAATTCCACCGCTAAAATATTCACTAAATTATCCAAAACCTGGTTGAATTTTCTTCCTGAAATACTTCCCATGGAAACATGGTCTTCCTGTCCTAAACTCGTCGGAATAGAATCCGCAGAAGCCGGAAAACACAAAGTTTTATTTTCAGTAACCAACGCAGCAGAAGTGTATTGCGGAATCATAAATCCGGAATTCAGTCCGCTCCATTCTGTCAGCAATCTTGGCAAACCAAATTTTCCTTCGAGCAAAAGATAACTTCTTCTGTCCGAAATATTTCCCAATTCCGCAGCTGCCAAAGTCGCATAATCCAATGGAAGCGCCATTAATTGTCCGTGGAAATTTCCTCCGGAAATGGATTCTTCCGCACTTAAAACAATAGGATTATCGGTTACGGAATTTAATTCAGTTTCCGCCAATTTTTTTAAATGTTCAAAAGCATTTCGGCTCGCTCCATGAACTTGCGGAACGCATCTCATGGAATATGGATCTTGAACACGGTCACAGAATTCGTGTTCTTTTAAATTTTTTGAACCTTTCAAAAATTTCAACATTCTTGCCGCTACTTTTTTGCTTCCTGCAAATGGACGGATTTCGTGCAATTCTTTCTTGAATGGACTTGCACTTCCTCGATACGCTTCCAAACTCATGGCAGCAGTTAAATCTGCTAAGTCAAGTAAATATTCCATTTTTTCCAAACCTTTAATGGCATGAGTAAGAATAAACTGGGTTCCGTTAATTAATCCCAAACCTTCTTTTGGTCCGAGTTTTAACGGTTCGATTTTATGTTTTTTCAGAATTTTTGCGGTGTCTTCTATTTTGTTATTTTCCCAAACTTTTCCCAAACCTAGAAGCGGCAAAACCAAATGTGCCAAAGGCGCCAAATCTCCGGAAGCACCAACAGAACCTTGCTCCGGAACAACAGGAATAATATCTTTTTCTAAAAGTAAAAGCAAACGTTCAATTACTTCCAACGAAACGCCGGAAAATCCTTTGGATAATGCGTGAACTTTGGCAATCATCATGATCTTCGACAATTCTTTATCAATGGGTTTTCCGACACCCACTGCGTGAGAAATAATTAAATTGTGTTGAAGCAATGCCGTTTCTTCTTCAGAAATTTTTACATCGCAAAGTGGACCAAAACCGGTATTAATTCCATAAACTGTTTTGTCCGATTCTACAATTTTACGGACATTTTTTTGGGATTGATTGATTTGTTGCTTGGATTTTTTATCCAGTTTTGCTTTTTTGGAATCTTTAGCAATTTCTAAAATATCTTCTATGGTAAAATGATCGACACCGTAAGTTTTCATTCTTAATTATTTTGGTTAAAAGTACGGTTTTTCAAGGTTTCCCGAAAATTTAGTAAAGTACAAAATGAAAAAATAAACAAAAAGAGTTTTCCCATTTCTGAAAAAACCCTCTATTTAAAAAATACAATTTCTACTGAACTAATATTGATTTCCTAGTCACAGATTTATTTGTTTTGATTTCGAAGATATATTTACCTTTCACAAAGCTTGAAACATCAATTTTTTTAGCGTTTTCAATTTTATTTAATTGACCTGCAGAATTATATATTTTTATTATTTCTAACTTTTCATCTTGTGGCAATACAATATTTAAGAACTCTGAAACAGGATTTGGATAAATAATAATACTTTTGCTAATTTCTAATTCTTCATCTAATGAGAGGTAATTTATTGGAATATTCCATTTCGAGAACCATACATTATTTCCATTTTGCGGAGTAGAATTCCAAGCATTTCTATGAGTCCAAAAGCTAATAATTTCGTCATTATTAGTCAATAAACTTGAGGCATAAGCATATGCATTCAAAATCGAATTATTAACTTTTATAGATGAAGATTGGTTAAGTGTTCCAGTGTCATTAATAAATTGTATTGAATGAAATGCTGTATCAGGACCTGCATCGTTAATACTGGTAAAACTAAGCGCCATAATACCGGAAATTAATTTATGAATATCAAAATATTTGATAAAATTATAGTTTGTTGAAATTATAAAGGTATTAAGCAAATTACCATTAGAATCCAATTTCAGCATTATATTTTGAATATTCTGTGCATCATTATTATTTTTATTAACGATGATAAAAATAAAATTGTTATCATTTGCCACCTCAGAAAGAACTGCTCTTTCAAAATAAGGACCACTGGTGTTAACATAGTTTCTCTTCCAACTTAAAACACCACTAGCACTTACCAAAGCCATAACCGCATCTACATTGTTATAGGTTGTTGATCCAAAAACCACAGATACATTTTCACTGCCTGAAAGAAGAAACTGTCCTAAAGAAGTCATTTTTATATTTTCAATATTATTTGCTTTAGCAGGATCTGCAGATTCAACCATAGCATTGGAAATAATATTACCAGAACTGCTCAATCTCATAAAAAAGCTTTTGCTTGCAGTGGATGTATTTGAGACAAAATCTCCATCGGAAGAAGAAGAAACCAGCAAAATCCCAAAAATAGAAGCGTCAATAGGTACTAACTGTTTTATTATTTCTTCACCATTTCCCTGTAAACGATTTTTCCAAATTACAGCCCCTGTTTCGGAAAGTTTCAGCAACCAAATATTATTTCCAGAAGTGGTTGAATGAGCAAACTCTCCGTCCGTAGAATTTGTTTCCAAAGCAACAACATAGCCAGTACCAATAGGAATAATCTTAGCATTATTTTCAACTCCAGAACCTGCAAAAGGAAAATTCCAAACCACATTTCCATTACTATCCAATTTGGTTACCCAAAAATCAAAATCTCCTAAATTTGTTGAAAAATTATTTGAATTAGATTTTGATTTAGAGACAAACACAACTCCCCCGTCGTTTGATTTCTCTAAATCTAAAATTACATCATCATTATTGCCTCCAAAAGTTTTTTTCCATAAATAATTTCCACCTCCATCAGTTTTCACTACAAAAACATCTTGTAAACCATAATTCAGCGTTAAATCACCATCATTACTATTTGAAGTTCCCGAGAAAATATAATTTCCCGCGCCATCTTCAATGTTGTCTATAAAAACTTCGTCATTACTGCCAGCAAAAGTTTTTTCCCAATCAAAAGTCTGTGAAGAAAGCAAGATTGAAAATAATACAGTAAGCAAAAAATAAAATCTCTTTTTCATACCCTATATTTTTCTCAAATGTAAAAAAAAAAATCAGTTAATTTCAATTTCCTAATTTTGTTTTCGTGAATTCCAACCTCGAACTTCAACTGAAAACGCTTCCTTCCGAACCCGGAGTTTATCGTTACTACGATAAAAATCGGCAACTTTTATATGTTGGAAAAGCCAAAAATTTAAAAAAAAGGGTTCTCTCTTATTTCAATAAAAATCTTTCCGGTTACCGAACGAAAATTATGGTTCGAAAAATCGATTACCTGGAAACAACGGTTGTACCAAGTGAATACGATGCGCTTTTATTAGAAAATAATTTAATAAAAGAACATCAACCGTTTTATAATGTGATGATGAAGGACGATAAAACTTTTCCTTATCTCTGCATTAAAAATGAAGATTTTCCGAGAATTTTTCTCACAAGAAATGTCATCAAAGATGGAAGTGAATATTACGGACCTTATGCTAAAGTTCGACCAGCAAAGGTTTTGTTAGAAATAATTAAAAATTTGTACAAAATCCGCACCTGTAATTTGAATTTAGCCCCGGAAAAAATTGCGGAAGGAAAATATAAAGTATGTTTGGAATATCACATCAAAAACTGCAAAGGCCCTTGTGAAGGTTTGGAATCTAAGGAAAGTTACGACAAAAAAATCGATGCGGTTCGTGGAATTATCAAAGGAGATTTCCGTTTGGCAAGAAATTTTCTAATCGATGAAATGCAAACTTTTGCCGAAAATTTGGAATTTGAGAAAGCCCAAATGGTGAAAGAACAAATCGACCTTTTGGAAAATTACCAAGCCAAACATACGGTGGTAAATCCTAACATTGATGACGTGGATGTTTTTGGAATAACAAGTGATGAAACAGCAGCTTATGTTAACTTTTTTAAAATTAGAAATGGAAATATAATCCAATCTTACACCACTGAAATAAAAAAAGTATTGGAAGAATCGGATGAAGAAATCTTGGAAGAAGCGATTATTGAAATCCGACAAAAATTTTCTTCCGAATCCAAAGAAATTTTACTTCCCTTCCATTTGAATACGGAATTTCCGAACGTAAAACTGCTCGTTCCCAAAATGGGCGACAAAAAACGAATCGTAGAACTTTCCGAAAAAAATGCAAAAGAATACCGCATTGAAAAATTAAAACAAGTGCAAATCGTAGATCCGGAAAGACATACGAAACGAATTATGGCGGAAATGCAAAAATTATTGAGAATGCCTGTTGAACCGCGACATATTGAAGGTTTCGACAACTCCAATATTCAAGGGACAAATCCGGTTTCGGCGTGTGTTGTTTTTAAAGACGGAAAGCCAAGTAAACAAGATTACCGGATTTTTCACCCAAAAACAGTGGAAGGTCCAAACGATTTTGCGACGATGGAAGAAGTGATTTACCGCCGTTACAAAAGGATTTTGGATGAAGGTGAAAATCTTCCGCAACTTATTTTAATTGATGGTGGAAAAGGACAGCTTTCTTCAGCCGTGAAAAGTTTAAAATTACTCGGTTTATACGGAAAAATTACAATTATCGGAATTGCAAAACGTTTGGAAGAAATTTATTTTCCTGAAGACTCTATTCCGCTTTATCTAGATAAAAAATCGGAAACTTTGAAAATTTTGCAGCGTGTTCGTGACGAATCGCATCGATTCGGCGTAAAACATCACCGAACCAGAAGAAAAAATTCAACGATAAAATCTGAATTGGAAGAAATTCCCGGAGTTGGAGGAAAAACCATTGAAATGCTTCTCCAAAAATTAAAATCGGTAAAACGAGTGAAAGAATCATCCCAGGAAACTTTGGAAGAAATTCTGGGAAAAGCAAAAGGTAAAATAGTTTGGGAATATTTTAATTCAGAAAATTAAAAAAAAACTTACTGTAAAGCAAATTCCTGAAGCTGATAACTTTCGTCCTGATTAGGAATTTCTACAAAAATTTTATCGCCTTCAAAATAGCCGAAAGTTTTAATATCATTAAATTCCACTCTGTAAATATCTTTTTTAAAACTCCTGTTAAAAGTATATTCTACTGCATTTGAATTGATATTTTTCAATAAAAATCTGTTTTCAGAAATGATAATTTTTTCAAAATTTTGAGAATTGTTCTTATAAATCTGATTTTTTACTTCACCATTATTTTGGGGGTTTTCAAGATTTTCTGCAGTGGTTTCCTTAATAACTTCCTTAGGGTTTGAGTTGGAAATTGTTTTTGTGGCATTTTGCAAAGATTCACTGAAACCAATTCCATAATCTTTACTGTTTGAACTGGCAGGAATATTGGCAATTATTTTTCCGTTGCAGGTTTTAAATTCCAGTTCAATTTTGGTTCTGAACATGTTTCCTTTATCTTTTACTTCAGCGTACAATAAATCGCAAGGATTTAAAGATGACACTTGATTATCTGAAGAAAAAACTTGATATTTTTTGCTTTTAATTGTTCAGAAAGATCTTTATTTAAATTGTACTGATTGTTACGATCAAAATCTTGAAACTTTTCAGGAACAATGATGGTTCCATAATCAGAAATATTTTGAGAAAACCCAAAAAAGGGTAAACAGAAAAGTAAAAAAAGTAGCTTTTTCATTGCTAATCGTTTCTAAAATCTCCCATATCAAATTTCAGAGAGAAATAATTGGAAAAATAGTTGGAAGAATTCAATCCTGAATTGGTAATTGCATAATCCAAGGTTAAACCTCTATATTTAATTCCGACACCAGCACTGGGTTGGAAAGAAACTTTTCTTTTCAGATTTTCGATATCGGAAATCGTTTGAAAACGGTTAACACCGGCACGAACAAAAACTAAATTATTATAATTAAGTTCTGCACCTGCATAAGGTGAGATACTGGCAAAATCGGTAGAAACCAAAGCCGCTGTTTTAGCAAAATCAACATTAATCCCGGCTTCGGGTAAAATAGACAAGTAATTATTAATTTCAAAATTTTTACTTAAACCTGCATTTAGTTTGGGCATTGTGAGTTCCATTTTATCTTTGGGTGCAGGGTTAAACTCTTCACCATTAACGACTGTTGATAGTTCTTTTTGATCTATATTCCAAAAATTTACAGTGGTGGTAATATCACGAATCATCCCACCATAATTCCAGCCATTATCTGCATGATAAATTGCACCAACATCAAATCCAAATCCAAAAGCATTGGCAAATTTCCCTACATTTCTGTAAACTAATTTAGCATTAACACCGGCATCTAAACGGTGATTTCCTCCGGGATTAAAAGCATAAGAAACAATAGCAGCATAATCTGACTGAGAAAATTTCGTGATTTTATCATAATCAATATTTCCCTGATCATCGATCATTTGTGTAGTGTTCAAGATATTATCAATTCCTAATCTAATGACAGAAATCCCTAAAACACCACCTTGATCATCCAAAGGTTTTGCATATGCGATATAATCGTATTTGGCAATACTTTCAAAATATTCTGCGTGCATTGCTGCACCTTGCCAATCTCTTTCAACACCTAATAAACCTGCAGGATTCCACATGGGAGAATAGACGTCTTTTTGGTTGGAAACCACTGCACCGCCCATTCCTAAACCTCTAGCTCCAGCTCCGATATTCAAAAACTCGTTGGAATATTTCCTTACAATTTGTGCCTGCATAAAAGTTCCGAAAAGTATCGAGAGAAAAAAAAGTTTTTTCATCCTAATTCAAGGTTTTTATTATTTTTTTTGCTTTTTTAGATTTTAAAATTCCATTTATCACAATTGCTAAAATCATTACAAAAGAAGCGATGTAAAAAACGGGACTCATCTGTTCCGATTCTCCAAAGATAAAAAAAGCAAGGATAATTCCGTACACCGGTTCCAAATTTACCGTTAGTATTAAAGTAAACGGTGATATATACTTCATTAAGCTTACGGATTCCAACATCGGATATGCGGTAAAAATACTTGCCAGTAAAATTATTAACGTAAAATCACGGAAATTTATTTCACCCATTTGTAATATTTGTCCTGTTAACAAATAAAACAAGCTGATTAAAAACCAACCTCCAAAAATTTCATAAAAAATAATATTACTGGACGTTGTTTTACCATATAATTTACCATTAAAAACTGAAAAAAGAGTACCAAAAAAAGCCGTTAAAACACCATAAAGAATGCCTTCTTTATAATTAAATTCAGTTTTAAAAATTACAGTAATACAAAAAACAATTACTAATCCGATAATAACTTCAGTAAAATCTATTTTTCTTTTAAAAATGATAGGTTCTAAAAATGCTGCAAAAAGTGTTGATAAAGAAAGACAACTTAAAGCTATGGAGACATTGGAAACTTTGATGGATTGAAAGAAACAAAGCCAGTGAAATGCCATTACACCTCCAATTCCCACCAATTGCAAAGCCAGTTTTTTTGAAATTTTCAAACTTTTCTTTTGAAAAAAAGCTATAAAAATATATAAAATGAAAGCGGCAAAAAGCATTCTGTAAAAAACCAAAACATTGGCATTAGAAGTAATGAGTTTTCCTAAAATAGCCGTAAAACCCCATAAGAAAACTATAAAATGCAAACGGAATAACGCTGTTTTTTTCATAAAATTTAAAAACGCAAAGCTACTACATAAAACATAACTAAAAATTGAAAACCCTGAAAGTTATACAACCTTCAGGGCTTTCAAATAATAAACTATTAAAAAAATAAACTAGGAAAATTGTTTTCCGCCATTAGGCTTTCAACAAATTAGTAACGTAAAATTAAGTGAATTATTGCAAAAAAAGAAAAATATTATGTTAAATAAATCATAATCATTAGACTGTATTTTAATAAGATACTAAAACTAAGACCTAAACTAAAGAATATCATAAAAAGCATTATCTTTAGAGTCAAATTATGATAATGGATTTAGAATTTAACAAAAGAGAAGATCAAAATAAACTGAAGCTAGCAGAAATTAATCGTTTGTTTTCAGAAATAAAAAAAGGAGGTGGCGAAAAGCGTTTACAAAAACTTCGCGATGAAGGAAAAATGACTGCCCGCGAAAGAATTGATTATCTTTTGGATAAAGATTCAAAATCTATTGAAATTGGCGCTTTTGCCGGATATGAAATGTATGAAGAACACGGTGGTTGTCCTAGCGGAGGTGTTGTTGTTATGATGGGTTATGTTTCAGGTAAACAATGTTTGGTGGTGGCTAATGACGCTTCTGTAAAAGCCGGAGCTTGGTTTCCTATAACAGGAAAGAAAAATCTTCGCGCGCAAGAAATTGCCATGGAAAACCGACTTCCAATTATTTATTTAGTAGATTCTGCGGGAGTTTATCTTCCTATGCAAGACGAAATTTTCCCTGATAAAGAAATGTTCGGAAGAATTTTTCGAAATAATGCAAAAATGAGTGCTTCTGGAATTATCCAAATTTCTGCAGTAATGGGAAGTTGTGTGGCAGGCGGAGCCTATCTACCTATTATGAGTGATGAAGCCATGATTGTTGATAAAACAGGTTCTATTTTTTTAGCTGGTAGTTATTTGGTAAAAGCAGCTATTGGAGAAAGTATTGATAATGAAACCTTGGGTGGAGCTACTACGCATTGTGAAATTTCCGGAGTTACCGATTATAAAGCAAAAAATGATAAAGACGCTTTAGATCGGATTAAGAATATTATGAAATCAGTCGGAGATTATGAAAAAGCAGGATTTAACCGTATTGAAAGTACATCACCTAAAGAAAAAATTGAAAATATTTTCGGAATTATGCCGGTTTCTAGGGCAGAACAATATGATACTTTTGAAATCATTAAATGTTTAGTTGATAATTCTGAGTTTGAAGAATATAAACCAGATTACGGTAAATCCATCATTTGTGCAACCGCAAGAATTGATGGTTGGAGTGTCGGAATCGTAGCTAATCAAAGAAAATTAGTAAAAAGCGGAAAAGGTGAAATGCAGTTTGGTGGCGTGATTTATTCGGATTCTGCTGATAAAGCAACTCGTTTTATTGCTAACTGTAATCAACGAAAAATTCCTTTGGTTTTCTTACAAGATGTTACAGGTTTTATGGTGGGTTCCAAATCAGAACACGGCGGAATTATAAAAGACGGCGCAAAAATGGTCAATGCAGTTTCGAATTCTGTTGTTCCGAAATTCACAATTATTACAGGTAATTCTTACGGTGCAGGAAATTATGCGATGTGCGGAAAAGCTTATGATCCAAGGTTAATAGTTTCGTGGCCTTGGGCAGAATTAGCCGTAATGGGAGGAGCCCAAGCAGCAAAAGTTTTAGCACAAATTCAAGAATCTACGCTTAAGAAACAAGGAAAAGAAATTTCTGAGCAAGAACATCAGAAAATTTTAGACACCATTTCTAAAAAATATCAAAAACAAACTGAATCAACCTACGCGGCGGCAAGATTATGGACGGATGGAATTATCAATCCAATAGATACCCGAACTTGGATTTCCATGGGAATTGAAGCAGCAAATCATGCACCAATAAAAGAAAAATTTAATTTGGGAGTGATACAAGTATAAATATAAAAATTATTTTTAAAAACTTAAGTTTGACACAAAACCCAGCAGCATATAAATTATAAAAATAGGGCTCAGCTTTACAAACTGAGTCATTTTTTTAGAGAAAAAATTTCTTTCACAAATAAATAAATTCTGTTTATCCATGATTTTTTCAGAATAAATGTAAAGAGATAAAAACAAAAAAGTCTTACAGTAAACTGTAAGACTTTTAAAAAAAACTGGCGGCGACCTACTCTCCCGCTTTCGCAGTACCATTGGCGCTAGAGGGCTTAACTTCTGTGTTCGGAATGGGAACAGGTGAGCCCCTCTGCTAAAACCACCCTAAATATTATATTAAAGCGATAAAAACTTTCACAAAGAGTAAACCTTGAACTAGAGTGCCTGCATTAGGCTATAAATCTACGGGTAATTAGTACTACTCGGCTATGCTGTTACCAACTTTACACCTGTAGCCTATCAACGTTGTCATCTCCAACGACCCTTAAAAGAAATCTCATCTTGAGGCAGGTTTCGCACTTATATGCTTTCAGTGCTTATCCTTTCCAAACGTAGCTACTCTGCGGTGCGCCTGGCGGCACAACAGATACACCAGAGGTTTGTTCAACACGGTCCTCTCGTACTAGTGTCAAGCCCTCTCAAATTTCTAACGCCCGCAATAGATAGAGACCGAACTGTCTCACGACGTTCTGAACCCAGCTCGCGTGCCACTTTAATGGGCGAACAGCCCAACCCTTGGGACCTTCTCCAGCCCCAGGATGTGACGAGCCGA
>JAEZWE010000238.1 GCA_023420435.1 Bacteroidota bacterium | reverse complement strand
ATTTAATGTTCACCGAAAAGAGGATCACAAGGTTTTAAAAAATAAATATTACTCTCCTGCCGATTTAAAAACCATTATCGAAAATTAAGATGAAAAAAAAATTTTTTACAATTTCATTATCAGTTGCTTTTTTAGCCGGATTTATTTCTTGCAGTGCCCAAAAAATTCCACCAGGAACTGAAATCGAAACGGAAAAAGATGGCAAAATGCTTTTGGGAAATCATAAAGTTTTAAAATTTGCTATATTACCCTATTCTAATTGGTTTTCACCGGAATATAATAGTTATAAAACCGATGCAAAATCGATTGAAGAATTAAAAAAATCAAATTTCAACGCTTATCAATTAACTGTTTTTGTAGGAACGTGGTGCGAAGATAGTCATCGTGAATTTCCAAGATTAATGAAAATATTAGATGAAATTGGATATCCTTCTGAAAATTTGAATATTATAGCCTTGGATCGCGATAAAAAATCGCCTAATAAGGAAGAAATTAATCAAAATATTGAAAGAGTACCAACGATTATCCTGTCCAAAAAATTCGATAACAAAGGAAATATCATTAAAGATATAAAAGAACTGGGAAGAATTGTGGAGTTCCCTGAAAGTGGTTGGTTGGAAAGAGATTTACTGAAAATAATTAACCAAAAGTAATTTTGTTTGAAAAATAATCGAATTTTACCATTTATAGCCGGTGCTATTTTAATGTTACTTTTAGTCTTTTTATTCAGGAAATGTTCTAAAATTTCTGAGGAAAAAATGAGTAATGATTATTATGTTTTAACCAACCAAATTACCAAAATGAACAAAATGGTGGTTATAGAACAGGACTTTTCAACACTTCAAAAAACAAAAGTAAAACACGAAATTTTAGGAAATCCTGTTTCAGAAAATGAAATTGTAACTTTCACAAAGACCAATGCTCAAGTAACTTATGATTTAAACCAAATGAAATTGGAGGTTGATTCTGTCAACAAAAAATTAATAATTCGCGAACTTCCGGAACCACAAATCAAAATTACTTCTAGTCCAGAAATTCAATCCATTGATGATTCTTTTTTTAACCGAATTAATGAAAACCAAATAAAAAAGGTAACGGAAGCTGCAAAAACACAGGCCATAAAAAAAGTGGATCAAAGAAAACTTCGTGAAGAAGGAAGAAAGCAGCTTATGCTAAATTTAAACACTATTTTCGTATTGGCAAAGGCTTTAAAATTTGATATTGTAGATGAAACTCAAAGTCTGAATCTTTCTGAATTATAAAAATTTAGTTTATAATTCTGTAATTTTATTGCATTGAAAATATAGAAATTTACTTTCACAAATAATTGAACAATGGAAGGCGAAAAAAATAAAAAAACGCAGAAGGCAGAAATAAAAAAAGAAAATCAGGATTTTCCCAATATTCCTGCTTCTTCGGAAAAAATAAAAACTGAAAAAACAGTAAAAAAGGAAGTTCGGGAAACTTCAAAACTTCATGAAGACGGAAAAACCGATAATACCGATAAAAATTAAATTCAGAATTTCATCCTATTGAAATCCGGCTTTAGTCGGATTTTTTTATTTGCTTATCTCCAAAACACTTAAAATTAAGACAAAATGCTTATTTTTGCATCTTAAAATTTTTGTAAAAAACCATGTTAAAAATCACTCTTCCGGACGGAAGCATCAAGGAATTTGAAGCGGAAGTTTCTCCGCTCGACGTAGCAAAATCAATTAGTGAAGGTTTGGCAAGAAACACCATTTCTGCCATCGTAAACGGTAACCAAGTAGAGGTTACAACACCCATCACGACGGATTCTACGGTTCAGTTGCTTACTTGGAATGATGATTTGGGGAAAAAGGCTTTTTGGCATTCTTCTGCGCACCTTTTGGCGCAGGCTATTTTGGAATTTTATCCAAATGCAAAATTGACGATTGGTCCAGCTATTGAAAACGGATTTTATTATGATGTAGATTTCGGTGATGAAAGTTTGAGCGAAAAAGATTTTGAAAAAATCGAAAAGAAGGTATTGGAAAACGCAAAGAAAGATTCCACTTTCAAACTCTACCCCGTTTCCAAAGCTGAGGCGTTAAAAGAATATGCTGACAATCCTTTCAAATTAGAATTAATTCAAAATTTGAACGACGGTGAAATCACTTTCGTAACTCATGATAATTTCACCGATTTGTGTAGAGGTGGTCATATTCCAGCAACAGGAATTGTAAAAGCGGTTAAAATTTTAAACGCAGCGGGAGCTTATTGGAGAGGCGATGAAAAGAATCCTCAATTAACAAGAGTTTACGGAATTTCATTTCCAAAACAAAAAGATTTAACCGAATATTTGGAACGATTAGAAGAAGCAAAAAGAAGAGATCACCGAAAACTTGGTAAGGAACTTGGGATTTTTGCATTTTCCGAAAAAGTGGGACAAGGTCTTCCTTTATGGCTGCCTAAAGGAACCGCATTAAGAAAAAAATTAGAAAATTTCCTTTCCGATGCGCAGAAAAAAGCAGGTTACGAATTTGTAATGACGCCACACATCGGAAGTGTAGATTTATATAAAACTTCTGGACATTTTCAAAAATATGGTGCCGATTCTTTCCAGCCAATAAAAACTCCAAACGAAGGTGAAGAATTCATGCTAAAACCCATGAATTGTCCGCATCACTGCGAAATTTACAAAGTGGGACAATGGTCTTACCGTGATTTGCCGAAACGTTTTGCGGAATTCGGGACGGTTTATCGTTATGAACAATCAGGAGAATTGCACGGTTTAACGAGAGTTCGTGGATTTACGCAAGATGATGCGCATTTATTTTGTACACCGGATCAATTGTTGCAGGAGTTTGAAGGCGTTATTGATTTGGTGATGTATGTTTTCAAAAATTTAGGATTTGAAGATTTTGTTACCCAAGTTTCACTTCGTGATCCTGAAAACCATGAAAAATATATCGGCTCCGATGAAAATTGGGAAAAAGCAGAAAGTGCTATTATTAAAGCGGCAGAAAACAAAGGTTTAAAAACTGTCGTTGAATATGGTGAAGCCGCATTTTATGGACCAAAATTGGATTTCATGGTGAAAGATGCTTTGGGAAGAAAATGGCAATTAGGAACTATACAGGTGGATTATAATTTACCGGAAAGATTCGACCTTCATTATATTGGTAATGACAATGAAAAGCATAGACCAGTAATGATTCATAGGGCGCCATTTGGTTCTATGGAACGTTTTATCGCAATTTTATTAGAAAATACAGCAGGAGATTTTCCACTTTGGTTAGCACCGGATCAGTTTATTATTCTTCCAATTTCAGAAAAATATGTGGATTATGCGAAAAAAGTTTCACAATTGCTGGAAAATCACGAAATTAGCGGACTGATTGACGACCGAAATGAAAAAACCGGTAAAAAAATCAGAGATGCTGAAATCAACAAATATCCTTTCATGCTGATTGTTGGCGAAAATGAAGAACAAAACGGAACCGTTTCCGTAAGAAGACGTGGTGAAGGTGATTTAGGAGTAATGAGCATTGAAGAATTTACAAAATATTTTCAAAACGCAGCTGAATTGGATGCTGAATTTGGAAAAAATTAAAAACAAAGGAGAAACAAAAATTTCTTTTTAAATAAAATTAAATCATTTAATTTTTATAAGCTGAAAGCAAATTGCTGAAATGCGAAAACAAGTATAACTTAAAATTTAATACAATAGCACAGAGATTTAACAACAGAGGAAGAGGTCCTGTTCGCCGAGTTCAGGAGGACTTGCATCAAATTAATGAAAAAATAAAAGCCAAAGAAGTTCGTCTTGTTGGCGATAACGTGGAACCAGGGGTTTATCCGCTTGCAAAAGCTTTAGAAATTGCCAAAGATCAGGAATTGGATTTGGTAGTTATTTCAGATAAAGCAGAGCCTTTTATTTCTAGAATTCTAGATTACAAAAAGTTTCTTTACGAACAAAAAAAGAAACAAAAAGAACTAAAAGCGAAGCAAGTAAAAGTGGTGGTAAAAGAAATCCGTTTCGGACCACAAACTGATGACCACGATTACGATTTCAAGAAAAAACATGCTGAAAAATTCTTAGAAGAAGGTTCGAAATTGAAGACGTACGTTTTCTTTAAAGGACGTTCAATAGTATTTAAAGATCAGGGCGAAATTTTACTTCTTAAACTTGCTCAGGAATTGGAACATGTAGGAAAAGTAGATCAGCTTCCTAAATTGGAAGGGAAAAGAATGATTATGATGATGAGCCCGAAAAAACCGGCTAAATAATAGGATTATTTGATAATAAGATAATTTATTAATTATTTCATTATTTAAAAATATAATAAAGAGATTTCCCATGAAATCTCTTTTTTGCAATTTTATACGATTAATTCAAGAGAAATTTGTAATTTTGCAAACTCAATATTGATAACAAAACAAAAAAGCAAAACAATGCCAAAATTAAAAACGAAATCAGGTGCTAAAAAGCGTTTTGCTCTTACCGGAACAGGAAAGATCAAAAGAAAAAATGCTTACAAAAGTCACATCTTGACAAAAAAAGAAACAAAGCAAAAGAGAAATCTTACGCAAACTTCTTATGTTGCAAAGGTTGACGAAAAAAGTGTTCAACGTCAATTAGCTATTAAGTAGTTTTTATAAAACCATATTCGGTTTATAAGAATTCAAAACAAATTCAAAATTTTAACCCTGAAACGGTGCCCCAAAGAGAATTGAAAGAAATTCCGCCCTTTTCAAAAAAACAATTTAAATTATGCCAAGATCAGTAAATGCTGTAGCGTCTAGAGCGCGCAGAAAAAAAGTTTTCAAGCAGGCTAAAGGTTTTTTCGGAAGAAGAAAAAATGTTTGGACTGTTGCTAAAAACGCGGTAGAAAAAGCGATGCAATACGCTTACCGTGGTAGAAAAGAAAAGAAAAGAAATTTCAGAGCTTTATGGGTAACTCGTATCAACGCAGGTGCTCGTCAACACGGAATGTCTTACTCTCAGTTTATGGGAGCTTTGAAGAAAAACAACATCGAGCTAAACAGAAAAGTTCTTGCAGACCTTGCCATGAACCATCCTGAAGCTTTCAAAGCTGTTGTAGATCAAGTAAAATAAAGTAGAATTTTTGTTATCAATACAAATCCTGAACTTTTCGTTCAGGATTTTTTGTATTTTTGGCGTCATTATTTCAAATTTCAATGAAAAAAATTATTTCCCTTTTTTCTCTATTTTTATTAAGTCATTTTTTTAAAGCTCAGATCACTCCGATTCTTGCTTATCAAACAAGAGTAAATCAAGTTTCTGTTGCTAATATAAATAATGGTTTGCAGGAATTTGTGAATTTAGGCGTAAAAACTACAGGAAGTACTGCGAACAATAATGCTTTTTCCTGGTTAAAAACAAAATATACTTCTTTCGGTTACACTACTTCACAAATGAGTGAAGATACTTTTACCTATAGCGGAAATCCTAGCAAAAATCTAATCGTTACCAAAACCGGAACTTTATATCCCAATACTTATGTTATTATTTGTGGACATTACGATTCTATTGTTGGTGTTGGAGCAAATGATAACGGAAGCGGTACAACTGCGATTCTTGAAATTGCGAGAATTTTGAAAGATATTCCTACAGAATATTCTATAAAATTCATTCATTTTTCCGGTGAAGAACAAGGTTTGTTAGGAAGTCAACATTACGTTTCTAACGTGGTAAATTCCACAAATCCAAAAATGGATATACTTCTGGTTTTTAATTTGGATCAAATTGGTGGTAGAAACGGACAAGCCAATAATACGGTGTACTGTGAACGTGATACGAATAATAATCCTTCAACAAATAATGCAACATCAACTTCCAGAACCCAGGAATTGATGGATTATGTTGAAGCGTATTCTACATTAACTCCAATTTTGTCAAGTGCTTATGCTTCAGATTATATGCCTTTTCAGTCCAATAACGAAATAATTACAGGATTTTATGAGCATAATGGAAGTTCAAATCCTTATGAACACACAGCAAATGATGTAATTTCGAATATGGATCCTGCTTATTTGGTGAGTGTTACCAAGGCTGCACTTGGTGCTTTACAACATTTTGCTGTAGCATCTACTCAAAATTTAGCGCTTAATGAAGTGAAAAAATCAAATTTATTATTTGAAATTGTTCCGAATCCTGCAAAAGATTTTATAGAAATAAAATTTGAAAATCAAAACAACAAAAAATTTACATTTGAACTTTTGGATGCTTCCGGAAGATTAGTAAAATCTGTAGAAAATGAAAGTAAAATCAATATTTCAAATTTCGAAAACGGAATGTACACTGGAACTTTAATTCTTGATCATGTAAAAAATTCAAAGAAAATTCTGATTCAGAAATAAGAATTTATTTTAAAACTTCCTCATAAACGCTCATCATTTGATGGGCGATTTTTTCATCGGTGAAGTTTTGTGCATATTCCAACCCTTTTTCAGCTCTGCGTTTTCTCTCCGATTCATTATTCCACAAAAAGAGAATTTTGGCTTTCAAATCTTCAGGATTTTTGGGATCTACATAAACCGAATTTGGACCGCCAGCTTCCGGTAAACAGCTCAAATTGCTTGTAACAACTACTGTTTCCGAAAAAAGAGCTTCTATAACTGGAATTCCAAATCCTTCAAAAAAACTGGGATAAACAAAAATATCTGCAAGACGGTAAATCGCAGCAAGTTCTCTCATGGAAACTCCTTCAAGAAAATGGACTTCTACACCATTTTCTCGAATTTCTTTTTCAATTTTTTTGAAATATTTTTTTTGTTTTTTCCCAACAACAAGTAAGGGAATTTTGGTGTCTTTCAGAGATTTTAGAATGTTTAGCAGATTTTTTCGCTCTTCAATAGTTCCAACATTCAAAATAAATCTTTCCGGAACTTTGAATTTCTCTTTAGTGGATTCTATAAATTCTAAAGGCAATATTTCTTTAAAACTGAGATGGCAACCTTGGTAAACTACTCTAATTTTTTCTTCAGGAATTTTTAAAAAATCAATAATATCTCTTTTTGTTTGTTCCGAAATAGCAATGACCAAATCTGCCTTTTCCGCTGCTTTTTTAAATTTCCAAAAATGGATTTTTCGGTCAAACCAAGAATAATAATGCGGAAAACGCTCAAAAATTAAATCATGAATGGTAACTATTTTTTTGATTGGTTTATCATTCCATTTCAAAGGTAATTCTCCGGAAAGTCCATGAAAAATATCGGCATTCAAATTTTGAGCTTCTTTTCCAATAGAAAACTGCCGTGCAAATTTCGCTTTTGATGTTTCAACAAAGCTTACATTCGGAAATTCTAAAATTTCTTTTCCTTTTTCTGAACGGTTTTTATGAAGAAGAAAATACTGATTTTCCGGAAAAAAAGTCGCCAATATCCGTAACAAATCTCGGGAATAGTTTCCTAATCCCGAGTTATTATTAAAAAAACGTTTGGCGTCGTAAGCTATTTTCATCAAACCTAAACCGCCACATTATTGTCTCTTAAAGCATCATTAAGAGAAGTTTTTTTATCTGTGGATTCTTTTCTTTGTCCGATAATTAATGCACAAGGAACCTGGAATTCACCAGCAGGAAATTTTTTGGTATAAGAACCCGGAATTACTACCGATCTTGCAGGAACTTTTCCTTTAATTTCTACCGGAGTTTCACCAGTAACATCAATAATTTTGGTAGAACCTGTTAAAACAACATTAGCTCCCAAAACTGCTTCTTTTTCTACGTGAACTCCTTCCACAACGATACATCTTGACCCCACAAAAACATCATCTTCAATAATTACAGGGGCAGCTTGTAAAGGTTCCAAAACGCCGCCAATTCCAACGCCGCCACTTAAATGCACATTTTTACCAATTTGTGCGCAACTTCCAACGGTAGCCCAAGTATCGACCATGGTTCCGGAATCTACATACGCTCCAATATTTACATAAGAAGGCATCATAATAACGCCTGAAGCTACAAAACTTCCGTGTCTTGCAATAGCATGTGGAACTACACGAACTCCTTTTTCTGCATAATTTTTTTTCAAAGGAATTTTATCGTGAAATTCAAAAGGACCTACTTCTACGGTTTCCATTTTTTGAATCGGAAAATACATGACCACTGCTTTTTTTATCCATTCATTTACTATCCAACCATTTTCTGTAGGTTCTGCAACTCTTAATTCTCCTAAATCCAATTTTGAAACTACTTCACGAATGGCAGCTTTACTGTCTTCATTCTGTAGCAAATCTCTGTTGTCCCAAATATTCTCAATGGTCTGTTGTAATGACATAATTTAATTTTTAAAATTCAAGGTTTAAAGTTTAAAGTTTTGCAAAAGTACAAATACAATTTTTCAAAAAAATAAAAATTTAGTTTTTTAAAGGACTCTTTTTACAAAAAGATAGGCTTTGTTCCAATATTTTTCATTTAATGTGGAAATAATGACGCCTTTTGAAGTTGAAGAATGTATAAAAGTGACTTCTCCATTTGGACTGATAGTATGGATAATTCCCACATGCGAAACTTTAGTTCCACCTGCTGTAGCAAAAAATACCAAATCTCCGGGTTTTGCTTCTTTTATCGAAATTTCCTTTCCCTGCAAAGCCTGATCTGAAGATCTACGGGGAAGTTTTTCATCATTTTCATCGAAAACTTTGCAAACCAACCCTGAACAATCAAATCCTGAAGAAGTGTTTCCCGCATATTTATAAGGTGCTCCTAAATATTTTTCAGCATCCTTTAAAAGTGATTTTACTTTTTGGGAATTGTTGCCGGAAAAATTAGAATTCAGATTTCTTAGTTCCTCTGCTTTTGTAACCGACTTTGAATAAGGATTATTTCTTTTTACCGGTGTTTTAGATGTTCCACAGGATATAAGAAGAAACAAAAATCCCAATAAAACAACGAGCTTCTTCATTTTTCTACTTTTTACCAAAGATAAAAATTGATTTTAAAAACAAAAAAAATTCCGGAATTTTCACGGAATTTTCTGTTTTGCTAAATGATTTGTTTCTTTCTGTTGATGAACCAATAAATAGGAAGTCCAATTAAAACCAACAATAATCCGGGCCAAGTGTATTGTTGTTTATAAATTAATAATAAAGCACAAAAAGCAGTTCCGATTAGTAAATAAACAATTGGTGTAATGGGATATAACCAAGTTTTGTACGGTCTTTCCAATTCCGGTTTTTTAATTCTTAAATAGATAACTCCAAAAACGGTAATCATATAAAAAAGTACGATGACAAAAGAAATCATGTCTAAAAGATTTCCGTATTGTCCGCTAAGACAAAGGATGGAAGCCCAAATTCCTTGCATCCACAAAGAATTTTCCGGAACATCATTTTTATTATTTTTAATGGCGGATTTAAAAAACATTCCGTCTTTTGCCATGGTTTGAAAAACCCGAGCTCCAGCCAAAATAAGTCCGTTGTTGCATCCAAAAGTGGAAACCATAACCAATAAAGCAATAATGATGGTTCCTATACTTCCAAAAATATTTTGTGAAGCCGCTACAGCTACTCTATCATTGGCCGCAAAAGCAATTGCGTCCCGGTCTAAAGCATTCAAATAAACAAAATTCACCAAAATATATAAAAGCATCACCAAAGATGTCCCTATAATCATGGATTTAACAACGTTTTTCTTCGGATTTTCAATTTCTCCGGAAATGAAGGTTACGTTTTCCCAAGCCACACTTGAAAATACAGAACCTACCATTGCGGCGGCAATTCCTCCCATTAATGTCATTCCGGAAATTTCTTTCCAACCGGTTTTTAAAAATTCGCCGGAAGTATCTTTTTCTAAATTATTAAAAGCATCCCAACCCAAACTGAAATTGGCATTCCAAAAAGAATTCTTCACCAAAATAAAACCCAATGCAATAATTCCCAAAATGGCAGCCACTTTGGAAACAGTAAAAATATCTTGAACAATTTTACCACTTTGGATTCCTTTGGTATTGATGTAGGTTAAAATTAAAATCACGAAAATAGAAAGAATCT
Organism: Bacteroidota bacterium; assembly: GCA_023420435.1. Classification (GTDB taxonomy): domain Bacteria; phylum Bacteroidota; class Bacteroidia; order Flavobacteriales; family Weeksellaceae; genus JAEXBA01. The sequence continues at coordinate 4,595 of JAEZWE010000238.1, read as the reverse complement.
GGATCCAGGTTATTTTAAATTCTCCACTTTGGAAAATAGGAGCTGCATCATTCAGTGCAGGAACCAAATAAGCAGTAAATTTTCCAAAAGCCATAGCGACTGCAGCAATTGTTCCGGTTTGAATGACAGAAAATAAACCCCAACCGTAAAGAAAACCGGTTAATTTTCCGAAGATTTCTTTTATGTAAGTATATTGTCCGCCAGCTTTTGGAAACATGGCTGAAAGTTCGCCGTAGGAAATTGCTGCTGCAACGGTCATAATTCCGGTAATTATCCAAACTACAATCAGCCAAAATCCGGAACCCAAATTCCGCATCATATCGGAACTTACAATAAAAATTCCGCTTCCAATCATAGAACCCATAACAAGCATGATAGCGTCCCAAAGTTTTAGTTTTTTTTCCATAGATTTTTTAATCGTTAACCAAATATAGAGAAAAAATAAAGTGAAGTTTAAATAATTTCAAAATTCTGAGGGGCATCCAATTTTGGAAATTTACATTCCGAGTCAAAAAATCTCCCGGTACAGTCTAATTCTTTCCAGCCCTTTTTTTTGCCACAATCGCCAACTTCCATTACTATAGGAACAAAAGAAATTTCGTCGTCTCCTTCTTTAATTTCTTCCTTGTACTGAACAGCGATATCCAAAACACATTCAAAATTGGTATTTAGTTTTACATTTCTGTAGATCACATCATAATGTGATTCTATATTTTCGGGAATTTTGAAATAATTTTCCCAATTTTCTGTGGAATTTTTGAGTTCTGCAATGGCTTTTAATCCCTCATAAAGTGCTATTGTATAGAATTTTCTTGTTTCAACTCTAAAATAATCGTCCGGAAAATGTCCTCCTTCAAATAAAATAGTGGAAAGTCCCATTTTGGTAAAATTATCACCTGTTGAAGTGGGATAAAATTCATCGTTGTATCTCGAAATTTGGTTGGGAATCAAAGGTTCTACTTTTTCTACAATTTTGGAAATAATCGCCATGGCTTTTTTGCGGGTTTCGGTTACTTCTCTCTCAATATTTTCAGCAGGAGCAAGGAAAGATAAAGTCGCCGGATTTTCGCCGTCTGTAGTAAAAATCGTTCTTTGTTCGTGAAGATTTAATGCAAAATCATATTTTCCATTTTCAGCCATTTTTTTGAGAATTGGAAATTCTTTACTGGAAAGTTTCAGATAATCACGATTCAGATCGATGTCCAAAGCATTTCTTCTGGTCCATTTTTCAGAACCATCAGGATTGAGCATAAAAATAAAATCCAATGAAATTTTTGAAAATAATTCTTCTTTTAACCCTTCTTGTTTTTCTAAACTGATTAACAAATCCAACATGGCATGTGTTGCATTGCTCTCATTTCCATGCATTTGCGACCAAGCCAAAACTCTCGTTTCACCACTGCCAATAGATAACATATAGATTGGTTTTTCAAGATAGGAGGTTCCAATTTGTGAAATGTAATCGCTGAGATTCGTCTGTAAAAAATTTTCTAGGACTTTGGGTGAAATATAACGGTTTGGGAAATTAGGATTTTTGAAATAATGAAATTTCTCTGACATTTTTAAAAATTTACAATTCTCAAAAATAAGTTTTTTCTTTTGATTAGCGCAGTATTTACTTTTGTAAATTCATTAAACACCTCTAAATGTCAGTTTGTCTGTTGATAAAATTGTGGATTGAATAATTAATAATTAAATTTTACAATTAATTATAAATGAAATAATTATAAAATACAAATAAAGTTAAAGTTTAGATTTACTTTAAGTTGAAAAACTTCTATTTTCACCCATTTATAGACAACTTTTTTAAACATTTCAAATGTGGAAAACTATGAAATCCTTCGTTAATTTATAATTGTAAATTTTCTTAAAACAACTCAAAACAATATCTTTGCTTTTATTTTTTATATGAGTAACGAAACCATTTTTTTATTAGGATTTTTAGTTTTTATTATGATTATTCTGGCCATTGATTTGAGTCTTGGAAGAAAATCAGGCGGCGTTGTTTCCATGAAAAAAGCCGGATTAATGAGCTTTTTTGTGGTGGCTTTATCGATGGGATTTTATTTTGTTCTGTTGGAATATGGACACCTACTCCACGGAATTGATTCTATCGAAAAATTGCAAACCATTATTACAAAACATCAACATCCCGTTCAAATAATCCCTAACGATTTAGAACATTCTATTGACTTGTACAATCAAAATCTAGGTTTAGAATATCTTACCGGTTATATTGTAGAATACGCACTTTCTGTGGACAATATCTTCGTTATGATCCTTATTTTTTCCGCATTTGGAGTAGAACAGCGGAATTATCATCGAGTGCTTTTCTGGGGGATTTTAGGCGCAATTGTGATGCGATTTATATTCATATTTGTTGGCGCAGCTCTAATAGCTAAGTTTAGCTGGATTATGTATGTTTTTGGAGCTTTTCTTGTGATAACCGGTGTTAAAATGTTTCTGGAAAAAGATAAAGATGAAGAAATTGATACGCAGAAACATCCTGTGGTAAAATTTGCCAATAAATTTTTTAAAGTTCATAACCATTTTGTAGGAAATAAATTTTGGGTTACGATAGATGGCGTAAAGAAAATGACGCCGCTTTTTCTGGTTTTATTAATTATTGAAGCAACCGATTTAATATTTGCGGTAGATAGTATTCCTGCTATTTTCTCGGTTACCAAAGATCCTTACATTGTCTTTTTCTCTAATATTTTTGCCATTATTGGATTGCGTTCCATGTTCTTTATGTTGGCGGGAATTATCGATAAATTCAGATTTTTGAAAATTGGATTGTCCGTACTTTTAACCTTTATCGGGTTCAAAATGTTACTGCATCATCAACTGGAAGATTGGGGTTTTGAAACTACGCATTCTTTACTCATTATCCTTTCCATTTTGGGAATTAGTATTCTTGCTTCGTTGATTTTCCCTGAAAAGAAAAAGGAAAGAAAACTAAAATATGATCCTGAAAATGATGATCATTTACACAGAAATTTATAATTGTAAATCAATTAAATATAATAAAACCAATACTTTATAGTGTTGGTTTTATTTTTGTAAATTCAGTTCATCCCATTCTGTTTACTTTTGTGTTTTATAAATGTAAATAATAATATTACATTTGTAATTGTAAATTTATTCACTTTAGTATGAATCTCAACGAAAGAATTTCAAAAATTATAGAATACTCTGGATTTACCTCATCAGAATTTGCAGATGAAGTGGAAGTACAACGTTCTTCCATTTCACATATTACTTCAGGGCGAAATAAACCTTCATTAGATTTTTTGGTTAAAGTAAAAGACCGTTTTCCTGAATTTCAGTGGGATTGGTTGATCAAAGGAGATGGTGAAATGCTGGAAACAAAAGAAATTGAGCCAGAAATTGTGAAAACAGAGGAAAAACCCAAAACTACTTCCCTGCCCGATTTATTTTCTTTAATTGACGATGAAAATTTCGGAATTACTGAAAGTGAAGATAAAGTTCAAAAGAAAGTTCTGCGAGAATCCCATAAATCCGCCTCCAAGTTAAATTCAGAAATTTTATCCGATTCTCAGCAATTAGAAGCTCAGGAAGCTAAAGCAAGATCAGAAAATACTGAATATCAGAAAGATAAAATAAAAAGAGTGGTTTTATTTTTTGAAAGCGGAAAATTTGAAAGTTATGAGCTTTGATTTTTTGTAACTTTAACAAAGTCATAAAAAACACGCTATGAAAAAAATTTTATTTTTTGGAATTTTACTTTTTAACGGTGTTTTGTTTTCTCAACAAACGATGTTTGCTCCTTATGAGGGATTTTCTCAAACCCCAATAACAGTAACCATTACTTCTGATGGCATAAATTCCGGAACAGTTTATTATACTACGAATGGTCAAACTCCCACGTTAACATCCACTTCAGGACAAGCTCCTATAAATGTTCCCATCAGTACAACGACAACATTTAAAGCGTTTTACGTATTGAATTCAAACACTTCACCCATTGAAGAAATGACTTATTATATCGGTAGTTTTCCAGCACCAATATTATTTTTCAAGCCACCAACCAATTGGACAAACTCTTGTTCTAATATGAATAGTGTGAAGCCAAGAACTATGGTAGATCATTTGGGACCAGGACCGCAAATGCAAAATGCTTGTGATGGTTGGAAAAAAATTCCAGCTAATTTTGTTGAAGGTTGGTTTGATTTTAATAATTGTGCTCCTGCTCCTCCACCAATTGGTCAAAGTACCGGATCATTTTTAACAAATACCAATGTTTTTTATGATTATTCTACCGGACATATTACCAATCCACCTTCGTGTTTGTTATCCGTTTCAGATGCATTCAAAAAAAATGTGGTTGTAAAAGTGTTTCCAAATCCTGTTTCTGCTATTTTAAAGTTTGAAAGTGACCGAAATTTTGTAAAATATGAGATCTTAGATTCTTCAGGAAAATTAATAAAATCAGCTGATTTGAAATTAAATGAAATCGATGTTAGTCATTTAAATACAGGGATTTACAATGTAAAAATTATAGAAAGAAATAATGAATTTGCCGTTTTAAGGTTTATTAAAAAGTAGCAAAACTTCATGAAAAAACTCCTTTT
>JAEZWE010000206.1 GCA_023420435.1 Bacteroidota bacterium | reverse complement strand
AGCCACTAATCCTGAGGAAGTGTAATAATTATTGTCAAAATTAAAATTTGAAGGTACAGATTTACGTTCAATTCCATTGGTTGTGGCACCACTTGGTGTTCTAGTAGCCATACAAAACGCTATTTCTGCGTCTGCTGCAACTCCTTGAAAAGCTGGCGGAACTACAGTTGAAAAGTCAGCATTCAATTTTCTAAAATCGGCATTTAAAATGGCTATTTGTGAAGCAATTTGTGCATCAGAAATATTCATCGTGGCGTTGGAATATAAAACATGAACTACTACAGGAATAGTAACCACTAATTTATTGGTGGCTGATGTAGAGTTTGGGGTATTATTTCTCAAGAAAAAATCTAAATCTTTCTTTCTAATTTTTTCTTCAGGATGATTTTTATAAAATTCTTCCATTACCTGAGTTGTTCCACAAGTTCTTTGTGCAAAGTTGAAAAAGGAAATTAGCAATATAAAAACCGCAAGTATTTTTTTCATCATGATTAGGATAAAATATATATTAAAATTTCTGCAATATTAACCATTTAAACTATTCATCGTGATAAATAGCGATTGAATAAATCAATTAAATATAAAAACATTATCCAGAAAAATTAATAGTAAAAAAAGAAATCACTTCTAAAATCTGTAAGCTACATTCCAGCTAAAACCAAGATTGAACTTCGTTGAACTTTTACCAAATCCAGGAACAATCATGGGTTTAATTTCATCTTGTTTACTGCTGTAAACCAAATATTTAGGCTGAACATTCACATCAATAAAAAATTGAGTTTGAAAGAACTGTATCCTTCCACCTGCCACACCTTCCAACCAAAAAGAAGATTGATTGGTCTGCGGAAAAGCAATGGATGAATTACTGCCTCCAAAACCACGAACCGGAACTGCTTTATATTCCTGACTATAAAATGATCCAGCCATTTTTCCACCCAAATAAAATCCATTGAATTCATTTTCAGGGTCTTTAGACATCATATAAAAGGTTCCGATTTTTGCAAAAGGTCCATTTACAGTGGCATTGTAGCCATTTTTTTGATATTTATTAATTTCAAAACCTGCTTCTGCAACACCATGCCAATTATCTTTCAATTTTGAAGATATAAATCCCTGATACAGTTTACGATCGCTAAAAAAAGAAGCCCCAAAATTCAGTACATCTATTCCTATCATGAAATTGGGTTCATAATTCCACTTTTTTACATTTTCATTCTTCTCACTTTTTTGAGCAATTCCTGAAAAACAGATCAAACTAAAAATGAAGATAAAGATGTGTTTTGTTTTCATCAAGAATGGAATTTTGATTTTTTTCTACCGATAAAACCGGATTTGTATTGGAAAGCACAGCCTCTAAATTGTCGTATAATTTTTTAATACCACAAGCTGGCGAAACATATTCAGTTTCTGTAGTATAATTGATTTTAATCTTTGATTTAGCTCCGTATTTGGTGAAATGCACATACATCTCGGTGAAATCATTTTCATCAACCCTTAATGGAATAAGTGCAGAATCTGCAAAACGCTGCTGAGAAACATTTACCGGTCCATCTCCGTAATCAACATCTACATAAAGAGAATCTAATGTTTTTGCATTTCCTGTTGCAGCATTTTTAAATTTTATCTTCATTCTTGGGGTGGCTTCTCCACTGGTACAAATATCGTCATCTGAACCACAGGAAATCATAAGAATGGATATTAAAAAAATTGAAATTATTTTTTTCATTTTAGTTTTTTGGATCCAGTGCTTTATCCAATTTATAAATTAAATCTTCGTAGTGGTATCTTATCATATTATCGTTTGAAGATTTTGTTTTCAGCTCATTTCTCAAGTCTTTTAAAGTTCCTCTTACCACAGCTTTTACATCGGAATTTTCAGAAAAACCGGGAGATTTATACCACGTTGAAATGACGGGTGCGGAAGTTTTTGCATTCAGCAAGCTCAACATTGAATCCAAATAATTTCTTTGCAGATTTCTGTTAAAAATATCTTGGGGTTCTTTTCTAAAAATGATCGATTTCAAATCCAGCATATATTCCGAAACGGTATAAGCATTTTTATCGCTTACTTCTCCTTGATACATCATTTGTAAAACGCCGGTTCCCAAAATTCTGTTTAAAACGTTATTCTGCAGTTTTTCAACTACTTCCGAAGGTGATTTACCGGTACGCGAAAAAATATTTTCATCAATTAACCAACTTGGTGTCGTAAAAATTTCTTCCTCTAAAAATTTTAAAGCCTGTTTTTGCTGCTCTTTTGATACCACTTCATATACTGCACCATCCTGTTCTACCGTTTTGGGGGTTTCCATCTGTCCACCAATATATTTTGAAACATGTCCCAAATATCTGCCAAACTGTATCGTAACTTGGTCGTACATTGTTGAAAGATTATCATAATCTTCATTAGGCTTTTCGGTCCAGTTTTCTAAATTATCCACAATTTTTTGCAGATTTTTTATTCCATATTTTCCAGCAATCATGGCATTGTCTCCCAATTGTTCACTTTGAGATCTTGGATCATAAGCATTGGTTTCTGTACCAAACCAAAGTCTTGGATTTTTCAGTTCTTTAATAATCCATTTGTTTAAATGTTCTTTTTCACTTTCCGGACTGTTGTATTGGTAAAATCTTCTGTAGCCCCATTCAATAGCCCAATTGTCATAATCTCCAATTCGTGGCATCATTCCCAAATCGCCAACATTGTCTTCAGGTTGTGCTACATAATTAAATCTTGCATAATCCATAATAGAAGGAGTATGTCCATTTTTTTCGAGCCATTTTTTATCTCTTAATTTCTCTACAGGAACTGAAGAACTGGCACCAAAATTATGACGAAGTCCTAAAGTATGACCAACTTCGTGGGAAGAAACAAAACGGATTAATTCTCCCATCAATTTGTCATCAAATTCCATTTTTCTTGCTCTGGAATCACTTGGTGAAGCTTGGATAAAATACCAGTTTCTTAAAAGATTCATCACATTATGATACCAGTTGATGTGACTTTCTAAAATTTCACCGGTTCGTGGATCAGAAATGGAGGGTCCTGAAGCATTGGGAACATCAGAAGGTTTGTAAACGATTCCTGAAAAACGGGCATCTTCCAAACTCCATTCCGGATCATCTTTGGCATTGGGAACTTTTGCGTAGATCGCATTTTTGAAACCTGCTTTTTCAAAAGATTTTTGCCAATCGTTAACACCTTGCATTAAATAAGGAACCCATTTTTTTGGTGTTGCTGGATCAATATAGAAAACAATCGGTTTTGCTGGTTCTACCAATTCCCCTTTTTTATATTTTTCTAAATCTTGAGGTTTTGGTTCCAACCTCCATCTTTTAATGATGTTCACTCTTTTTACACCTTGTGGATCCAGATCAAAATCAGTATAACTTACCGCAAAATAACCAACTCGCGGATCAAAATATCTTGCTTGCATTTTGTTTTCCGGAAGAAGAACAAGTGACGAATTTATTTCTACGGTGTAATTTCCACTTACATCAGGTTTTTCAACTCCTGGAGGAAAAGTCATCATTCCTAAAGTACGGGCAAAAGTTTTTGTAGTGTTGATTTCAATATTGGTGGGAAATGATTTTACGAAATTAACAAACGACTTATCCTTCTGAAAAGCACCAACTTTATATTGTTTTTTTTCTCTTGTTTCGAAAGAAACCAATTCATTATCACCATTAATAAAATCAGTAATTTCTACCACCGAAGATTTCTTATCCTTCCCAAAAGCTTTAATGTCAAATGCGTGAACAATACTTTGGGTATTATTTCTCATCACAGAAGGATACATTGCAGAAGTTGAATCTTTGGCATAATCTGCATAAGAAATGGAGCGTACAAAAATTTTATCGGCAGGTCCTTTTTCAAATAAAATTAAATTTTGACCAATATCATCTCCTGCATAACCTGTAGATCCGGATCTCATTCCTGCAGCAGCTTTGGTAAGACGAGTTACCAAAAGGAACTCTTTTTTAAGAGCTGTATCCGGAATTTCAAAATAATATTTGTCATCAACTTTGTGTACCGTTAAAATTCCTGTATCCGAAATCGCTTTTGCCGTAATAACCTCTTTATAAGGTTTTATTTTTTCAGGCTTTTTGTCTTTAGCTGCAGAAACAGAACTTTTTACTTTTGCAGTGTCCGATTTTTCTTTTACGGTATCTTTTTTTATTTGGCCAAATGATAAACCCGAAATGAAAATGGAAACAAAAATTATTCGGAGAGGTAAATTCATAGTCAAAAAATTTTGATAAAAATAGAGAATATAAAATTAAATTTTGGTAAGCAAAGCAATATTTTCCACATGATGTGTTTGTGGAAACATATCAACAGTAAGTATTTTTTCGACTTTGTAAAAATCTTTCATTAAGGCTAAATCTCGGGCTTGTGTTGCAGAATTACAGCTTACATAAACTATTTTTTCGGGTGAAAGTTTCAGAATTTGCTCTACCACTTTTTGGTGCATTCCATCTCTTGGCGGATCTGTGATTAAAACATCTGCTTTTGGATGATTTTCTAAAAATTCTTCATTAAAAACATCTTTCATATCACCGCAATAGAAAGTGGTATTTTCTAAACCGTTAAGTTTGGCGTGCTCTTTTGCAGCATCAATTGCTTCCTGCACTGATTCAATACCGATAACCTGTTTTGCATTTCTAGCTACATATTGTGCAATAGTTCCAGTTCCTGTATATAAATCATAAACCACTTCATCACCTTTCAAGTTGGCAAATTCCAAAGTTTTTCTGTAAAGTTCCAAAGCTTGTTTATAATTGGTTTGGAAGAATGATTTCGGTCCGATTTTAAATTTTAAACCATCCATTTCTTCCATTAAAAATCCGTCTCCGAAATACGTTATAATATCCAAGTCGTAAACCGAATCATTTCCTTTCGAATTAATGGCATAAACCAAAGTTTTTATTTGTGGAAATTTCTGCAAAATATGGTTGAAAAGATTTTCTCGGTTTTCCTTTTCTTCTCGGTACAGCTGAAACAAAACCATCCATTCTCCAAAGGAATTTTGCCTCATCATCAAAGTTCTAAGAAATCCTTCTTGTTTTTTTACGTCGTAGAAATCCAGTTGATTTTCTTCAGCAAACTTCTTTACGGCAAGTCGGATTTCGTTGGAAGGTAATTCTTGCAAAAAACATTCTTTTAAATCCAGAATTTTGCTCCACATTCCTGGGATATGAAAACCTAAAGCGTTTTTATCGTTAATATTTTCTGTGGAATCAACCTCATTTTGTGTTAACCAACGTGCATTGGAAAAGGAAAATTCCATTTTATTACGATAAAAATATTGTTCTTCGGAACCTAAAATTGGCAAAGTTTCAAAACTGTCAATTCCACCAATTCTGCGGATGTTATTCACCACTTCTTCCTGCTTAAAATCAAGTTGTTTTTCATAACTTAAATTTTGCCATTTGCAGCCGCCACAAACTCCGAAATGGATACATTTTGCATCTACTCTGAAAGGTGATTTTTCTAAAATTTCCACAGCTTCTGCTTCAAAATATTTGGATTTGGATTTCTTTACTCTTGCATTCACAACATCACCCGGAACTGCACCCGAAACCAAAACGGTTTTTCCTTCTTCAGTTTTCCCAACTGCAACACCTTTTGCACCCGCTGAAACGAGTTTTATATTTTCAAGAATGAGATTCTTTTTTCTGTTTTTTGCCATGCTGCAAAAGTAAGGTTTTTGTAAAGAAAAAAACCTTTCATAAAATTGAAAGGTTTTAAGAATATTTGAAATTATTTCGCTGCTGGAGGTGGTGGTGGAGCCTGTTCTGTTGAAGGCGCCAACAAATCGTTTTGCAGAGTTGCTTCCGGAGCTACTTGAGGTGCTTTTAAGCCTGAAAGTTGATCTAACAAAGCTACAAATTCTTGCTCTCCAGGATTGAAGAACGTTCTTCCTGCAATTTTACCGTCTTTATCCAAGATTAAATAAGAAGGTGCTAATTTGAATCCGTAGATTCCGTATTTATCAGCATAATCTGAATTCAAACCGCCTTCTGCATAAACATTGGTTCCCGGAATTCCTGCAAACATTACTTTGCTGGTTTTTGCAAATTGTTCTTTGGTGTCGTCCAAATTCACGAAAACGAAATCCATTTTTGATTTGTAGAAATCGACAATCTGTTTCATGATAGGAACGGTGGATTCTTTAATATAAGGTGTCCAAGAAGCATAGTTTACAATTACTTTAGGTTTTGAACCTTCAGCAATTTTGAAAGCTTTTCCGTCTGTTGTTACTAAAGCTGCATCCGGAGCTGTTTCACCTTTTTTTAGACCATTTACAACAAATTGAATTCGCTTTAAATCTTTCTTAACGTTTGCATCTTTAACATCAGTATCGATAATTTTTGCAATTTTTTCAGAAGTCTCTTTTGAAGAATCCGGACGAATGTCGCTTTGCGCCATTACAAATGCCAAAAGATAATCTTTAGCTGTTTGAGAAAGTTCTTTTTTATCCTTGATGAAAGAAGCAAACATTTCAGAAGTGGTAATATCCGTTTTTCCTTGAGATTTTGACATGGCATATTTCTGGAAATCCTCCGTCATTGTTCCCAACAGATAACTTCTGTATATAGGATGGTTTTTCACCAATTCTTCTTTGTTTTCCTGCAAACTTTTTTCATAATCTGTGAAAACTTTACTCATTTTAAAAGAAGGATTTGTGGAAGCCTGTTTTTTGGTCATTTCATATTGAGGTAGGATGGTTAAAATACCAGAATGAATATCATTTTTCTTCCAAGTTACCACTTCTTTATCAGCATTTGTTTTTGCTGCAGTTTCGTCAATATTTTTTTCTAAATCGGTCTGAATTTTTTTGATATCCTTCACAAAACCGGCTTCATCTTTAGCCATACTTGCTTGGATGTTCATTTTCTGACTGTAGGTTTGCAAAAATTTATTCGTTTGGGTTAGGAAATCGTTATTTGCTTTAGCATCACCAATTACTTTTAAATCTTCAGGAAATTTAGCTGCTGTAGCAGTAATTTCAGCTGTTTGTCCTTTTTTAAGATAAATCATGGTTTCTCTTCCTGCATAACTCATGACGTACATCCCATTTTTTGGAGCTTCGAAACTTCCTGCAAAAGTTCCATCCGGTTTTACTCCAATATTGGTTAAAGGTAAAGTAGCTACTCCTGAAGCTTCGATAAATTCGATACGCTCTAATGGAGACCCTCCTGTAATTTTTCCTTTCACTTCCACTTTCTTGGAGCAGGAAATGGCAAAAATTGCCATCATGACTAATAAAAAATACTTTTTCATTATTGTTTTTAAAAATTTTGGCAAAGATAATGTTTTCGGATTTTCGGGGAAATTAATCTTCGTTTTTATTAATAATTTAACAAAAAAAACCGCTTCATTAATGAAACGGTTTTAAAAATATATTGAAAATTTTTATCCTTTATCCACCATGGCAGACATGTATTCTCTGTTCATTCTTGCAATGTTTTCCAATGAAATTCCTTTTGGACATTCTACTTCACAAGCTCCTGTATTGGAACAGTTTCCGAAACCTTCTTCGTCCATGGCTTTCACCATGTTCAAAACTCTACGTTGAGCTTCTACTCTACCTTGTGGAAGTAAAGCATATTGAGAAACTTTTGCTCCTACAAATAACATTGCAGAGCCATTTTTACATGTTGCTACACAAGCTCCACAACCGATACAAGCTGCAGCATCCATTGCTTTATCCGCATCTTCTTTAGGAACTAAGATTGCGTTAGCGTCCAAAGTATTTCCCGAAGTATTCACTGAAATAAATCCTCCTGCAGCCATTACTCTGTCAAATGCAGAACGATCGACAACCAAATCTCTAATTACTGGAAAAGCGGCACTTCTCCAAGGTTCAATAGTAATAGTTTCGCCATCTTTGAAC
>JAEZWE010000125.1 GCA_023420435.1 Bacteroidota bacterium | reverse complement strand
TTTGTCCTGTTACCACTCTTTCGTCTACGGTAACGTGAGTTTGCCATAAACCAGATTTTTCAAACTTGGCTCCACGTTCTATTAATTTAGATTCTAATCTAAATGGAACCACTTCATCTAATTTCACAGCAGCTTCTTCTTCGTTGGTGAAAGCATTGATTTTTTTGCCATCTACCAAATATTTTCCATTGCTGAGTTTAATGTTCACTAATCCGGCAGGTCCGTGACAAACCGCACTTACGATTCCATTTTTGTCATAGATTTTTTGTGCGATTACTGCCAATTCTTCATTATCTGGAAAATCCCACATCGTACCGTGACCTCCAGCATAAAGAATCCCCACATATTCATCAGGATTTACTTCTGAAGGCGTCATGGTGTTCTGAATTTTATTTTGATAATATTCATCTGCTAAAAATCTTTCATTAACCTTATCATCTGGAGTATTTCCATAATATGACGGGTTTCCGCCTTTTGGACTCACGAAATCTATTTCGTAACCAGCATCTACTAATACAGCCCAAGGATGTGTTACTTCACCTAAATAATAACCGGTAGATTCACCAGTGTTTCCTAATTTGTCATGGCTCGTAACCACGAATAATACTTTTTTGCTCATTTTGTTAGATTTTATTGTTTGTGCATTGATCATATTAATCCCTAAAAAAAGAATACAACCCGTTAAGAAAATAATCTTGGATAAAAACTTGTTGTAATTCATTTTACTATTGATTTTTAATGATTTGATAGTGCAAAGGTAAATGCAGCTCCCCACAAACAACAGGACATACATCACAACTTTTAAGTGACCTACATCACATTACACCGAAAGCCGACTCAAAGTTTCTCTGGAAACACCTAGATATGAAGCGATTAATGTTTTGGGCAATCGTTGTAAAAGTGTGGGATATTGAGAAATAAATTGTTCGTAGCGTTCTTTGGCATTGCTATTCAGCAGAGACAAAATTCTTCTTTGGAGCGCGATGTAACCATTATTAGACTTTTTCCTGAAAAAATGTTCTATTTTATGCATATCTGCACAGAGTTTTTCTCGGTTATAGAGAGACAAAGTAAGTACTTCGGTAGATTCTAATGCATCAATGGAAAAAGTAGCTTCCGTTTGATTAAAATACGCCTGATAATCGGTAATCCACCAATCTTCCATTGCAAATTGCATGATGTGCTCTTTCCCTTCTTTATTCAGGTAAGATGCTTTTAACAAACCATTCATCACAAAATAATCATTTTGTACGGTATCTCCTTCTTGAATTAAAATCTGATGCTTTTTAAATTTTTTCAAGGTAAAATGAGACAGAATATACTCGAAATCCTGGTCAGTTAATGGTGTAATTTTCTCAATTTGACGTCTTAAAATCTCACTCATAAATTGCCAACAAAAGAATTGTTGACTCCAAATGTAATCTATTGAAACCAAAAAATCCATCGCTCTTGATGGATTTTTTAAATATGGTAGATGGAATTCTTATGGATTGGTGGAGAAAATAGAAGCACTAGCAATCATGGCTCTTCTGTTCATTTTCAAAATATCTCTCACCCATTCTGCGAAATCTTCTGGTTGAAGCACTTTTTCTGGGTTTCCATCAGTAAGTTTACCTTCTATACTCATATCAGTAGCAATGGTACTTGGAGTTAACGTAATCACACGAATATTGAATTTTCTAAGTTCTGCCATTAAAGACTGAGAAAGCGAAATTACCGCTGCTTTAGAAGCACAATACGCTGACATATTCGGACCTCCTTTAAGACCAGCAGTTGACGCTACATTTACGATGTCTCCTTCTTTATTTTGCTTCAAATAAGGCAAAGTTGCTTTTGCTACGTAATACACCCCAAAAAGATTTACCTTCATTACTTTTTCCCAAGTTTCTACTGGCATATCTTCGAAGCTTCCAAAGTCTCCTACTCCAGCGTTATTGATTAAAATGTCTATTCCACCCAATTGAGAAGCGATAGAAGCAACTCCTTGCTCTACTTGAGCCATTTCTTCTACATTAAAAGCAGAATACACAGCTTTTACCCCCAATTTCTTCAATTCTGCAACGGTAGACTTTAGATGTTCTTCATTTCTACCCGTAATTCCTATATTTACGCCTTCATTTGCCAAAGCAATAGCAACCGCTTTCCCAAGACCTCTTCCACCACCTGTAATCAGTGCATTTTTACCTTTTAAATTCATAACTTTTTTTATTTATACTGTCTGCAAAATTAAGAAAACAAAACTGCCTAAATAATTCCTGATGATGAATAAAATCTAAAGAAAAAGGTGAATAAATCGATGGTAGGAAAAAAGGAATATTGAGTTTATCTGTTAAATATTAGAAACCGGAGGCATTGGTTTAATAAGCAAGTATCCTGCAATTATTCAGCAATTGAAGTCAACTTTACAGACATTCATTACTTTATGTCTTCAAAAGAAAGTGTACTTTATCATATGAATGACGAAGCAAATATTAATGATCATTTTAAAATACTATCCCAGATAATTTTCACTCAAAAAACCTCCATTTTGGTAGAATAAAAAGCAATCCGAGTCCGAAAAAAAGAAACAAATTGAAAACATCGGAATACAAAAACGTATTGAGGTAATACATGTGAAAATAAAAATGAAGCGCCGCCATAATAGGATAAACAAAAACCGCCCACTTTTTATAAAAGAAAATGAATACTAAAGAAAGGAGCAGAAAAAAATCTACAGAAAAAATAATATAAAAATACCATTGGGGAATTTTGAGTTCCGAATGCTGCAAATACTGATCCGCATCTACCCCAATTCCCATAAATGTAAAAAGTAACATCGCTGCTAATGCCACAAAAAAACCAATGCCTTTTTTTGAAGTTTCGTCCTGAAAATAATTTTCTTCCATAGCTGTAAAAATAAAAAAAACTTATGAAGATTATTCATAAGTTTTGGTTTTATAATTGTCGATTTTTTTAGATTTTTACAGCGTCAATCAAACGGTTTTTATCACTAAGATATTCTTCCATCGAAATCATACTTTCCGTTCTCATCACATCTTGAATATCATCGATCATATAAATAATTCTCTTTGCGTCATCTGTATTTTTAGCTCTTACCTTACAAAAAATATTATATTTCCCGGAAATTACACTGGCTTCTACTACGTTTGGAATCTGCGCCAATTCTTTCAAAACTTCCTGCGTTCTGTTAGACTTCGTAAGTAAAATACCGATAAATGCGGTAAAATGATAATCCAATTTACCATAATCGATATTCAATGAAGAGCCCAAAATAATTCCTGCATCTTCCATTTTTTTTACTCTTACATGAATGGTTCCTGCAGACACATCCATTTGTTTAGCAATTTCTGTAAAAGGCATTCTGGTATTTTCAACCAAGAAATCTAAAATTTTCTTATCTATATCGTCCAGTTGATAGTTCATTACAATTATTAATTCGTTAAAAAATTCACTTATTTTTTGCAAAATTACAAAAAATTATCAAATGGAAAAATTTTCTAAAAATATTAACGATTTTTAACGCAATCCTATGTTTTACTCAATAATTCTTATTTTAAAGAATCATTTTTGATAGAATCTCTTGTGGAATTTGAATTTTCGGATGTCTCGTTTTTATCTTTTTTCTTTCTTTTAAAGATGGTATTAAAGCTTTTCGTATAAACTACTCCTACTCCATACGTTTGGTTGGCAGATCCATTGGTTCCAGCTCCGGTCATCCCAATATTCATCGGTTTTGAGTATCCTCTTAAAATTAAAGTTCCGTCATTTTTTTTGGAAGCGTCATATTCTACAGTTCCTTCACCGGAAAGCAGTTGCTTTTCGTTAGTTGCTTCTGCTCCTCTGGAAAGTGGAATTCCCAAACCGGTTTTTACCGTAACTCTTGGAGAAAGTGAAAAACTAACTCCGGCATTAGCTCGGTCTCCAGTATTAGAAGCTTCATCTCCTTTTACATAATTTAAATCAATTTGAAATTCGTTACTAATCGTATTTAAAACAGAACCCAATTGTTTGAAAAGCATACTGTATCCAGAGTCTTCAGCAATAGCTCCCACGTTGAATGAAGCAGAATTTGAAGTGTTAAATTTATTCAGCAACAAAACTGAACCAAATTGCATAATTTTCTCGTCTTCCTGACTCATTTTTGCAGATAAAGTTTCTTTTACCTGACTGGAAACATCCATAGCCGAAACGCCCAGTTCAATTTTAGGTTTATTCAAAGTTTCGGTAATTCTGGTTTGCAACAAAACATTTACTGGTTGTAAATATCCAACATTAAGATAATCTCCAGCATTGGAAACGGTTCTCACATAATTTGCGGTAATATCCAAAGCTGGAGCCATAGCATCACCATCCCAACGAATATTACTTCCTTTCACAATTTGAAAAGTACGATTCAAAATAGCTTTCGACACAAAAGTTCCGTTATCCACCAGATAAGTTCCATTCATACTGATTGCTCCTTGTCGTGACATTCTAAAA
Organism: Bacteroidota bacterium; assembly: GCA_023420435.1. Lineage (GTDB taxonomy): Bacteria > Bacteroidota > Bacteroidia > Flavobacteriales > Weeksellaceae > JAEXBA01. The sequence continues at coordinate 1,783 of JAEZWE010000125.1, read as the reverse complement.
CTTAAATTTTCAGCATTTCCACGAACAGAAATATCGCCAATTCCATCACCAACCAAAACATTAATGGTGGTACCTTTATCTAAAGCCAAGTTAAAATCGAGGTTCATATTGGCACCGGAACGTTTTTTCTCTTCTAAAGAAATGACGCCACCTTTATCTTCTTTCAAAAATCTTAACATTTTGAATTCTTCCACAGAAGAGGTGGAATTACTGTTGAAAGTAAAGGTACTGTTGTTAAGCGCCCTAAATGGATTCGCTTGTGGGGTTTCAATACTTAAACCGGAAACCGGACCGGAAACATACAAATCTCCTTGTCCGTAAACTCTGCCCCAGAAAAGATCGTAATCTTTTTGTGTGGTGTTCAAAACCATTAAATTATTGGCATTCAAAACCAATTGAACCGCCATTGATGAAAGGGTTTCAAAACGGATAGCCCCGGAAATTGTTCCGCTGGAATTGGATCTTCCATCTTTTATCCCGATATTATTTAAAACCGCTAAACCTCGTGAAAGATTTATAACATTGTCATCAAAAGAATAATCAACGCCCGTAAAATTAAGTTTCAACCCAAACTGTTTCAAAGCAATATTGCCACTGTAATCCAAATCTTTTAAAGTGCCATTAATGATTAATTCACCATTGGCTTTTCCTCTCATATTACTAAAAACTCCTTCAACAAACTGATTGGCAAATTTCAAATCGAAATCGTCCATATCCGCTTTTAGATTAATTGTTGGAGAAGAGGTATTATTGTTGATAGTTCCATTAACCAACAAATTATTATCTCCGATAATGCCCGCTGAAACTACTTTTGCCTGAACATCAAAAACATTAGGGGTAGAACTGTTTTTTGCAGAAATTACAATATCTCCCATGTCTTCATTATTCATAGTTAAATTATTCACCTGCAAATCGATAATGGGTTCCAAATTGCTTTTGTTCATCTTGATATTGAAAGTTCCATTTGCAATCCCTTCAATATCCATGGTATTTCCGCCGCTTTGCATTGCTAAGAGTTTCCCTATTTGCAGATTTTTAACCTCAGCATCCGCTTCAAAATCTTTTGCGGATTTGAATGTGGCTGTTTTCACCAAAAGCTCGCTGTCATCCGAATAAATTTTAAAATTTTGAATGAAAAAATCTGCGGTTTTTTTCCTATAAGTAATGGAATGATTAATTTCCGCACTGGTATCTATTTTCCAGATTACATCATTGAATTTTACTTCTGTGGGTTCAAATCTTACGATATAGTCTCCGGCAGCATTGGTGGTTTGATTTAGGTTAATCGCATAACTTTTCAAATTTTCTTCCACTTCTTCTTCCAAAGTTCCATGTTGGAAATTGGCAGCTAAATGAAGGGTGCTTTTATTTTCGTTTCTTCCGGTTAAGATGACGTCTTTAAAAACGTTTTTATTATACTCTACACGATCAATTTTTGCAAAAATTTGCTCTTCCAAATTGGCAGTATTAATTCTAACAACAACATTACTTACCATTGCGCTATCTCTAGAAATAAGATCACGAGGATTCAATTTATAATCGGGATTTGATGCAGCTAAAGCTTTATCAGCATCTGTAATTTCTCTTTCTTTTGTTAAATAATATTTCAGTTCAGCAGCATCAAGATTTAGAACTAAATTATTTGAATTTCCGTCATAAGCACCATTTATATTTGCACCGTGAGGAATTATTAAATCCGGAGCAAAATAACTAACCAAACCTTGTCGAACATCAAATTCCATATTGAAATTTTGCCCTCTGTACATTTTTCTTGGAGCTGGAC
>JAEZWE010000091.1 GCA_023420435.1 Bacteroidota bacterium | reverse complement strand
ATGCTATATACTTCATAATCGGTGACATACGATTCTACTTCTTGCAAAACCTGCTGACTCTTAAAATTATAGAGTTCGAATTTTGCTGAAAAACAGTGGACATTATTTTCGTCCATCAGTTTTCTATATTTAAAAAGCGGAGCTCCCATCGGAATTCCCAATGCTTTGGCTTCATTACTTCTGGAAACCACACAACCATCGTTATTGGAAAGCACAACAACGGGCTTTCCTTCCAATTCTGGGTTTAGTGTTCTTTCGCAACTCACAAAAAAATTATTGCAGTCGATAAGCGCAAACATCTTCTTAATTTTTTTACAAAATTATAAAGAGAGTTGCGGGAAAGTAAAATATTACTTGGTAAAAATTAGATCAAAATTTCTATTGGAAATTGGGTGTCCACTTTTCTAAAGGCAATTGAAATGCTATTCTTATTTGCTTAAAAGGAAAGTAACGAATCCCGTGTTGATATTGTAAAAAAAATGATTTTCCACCAAAATTATAATTCAGTTTTGAAGCAAAAACGATGGGCTGATCTCCATAATCAGGAACACGGGTAATCCATCCATGATATCCGGAAATGGTATTTTCCCAAGACAAACTTTTGTGTTTTAGAATTAATTTTAATCCATACATTAAGGCATCATCCTGAACATTGAGATTTGGTGTTTGAACATCCCATGAAAAAAACCCCAAATCGGAAACCAAACGAATTTCTTCTACAAAAGCATGCGGAAATATAAAAGATTTACCCATTTCCACATCAAAATAATATCCTGCGGTATTAAAAAATCTCCGGTTTTTAAATTCGCTTCCAGAAGCTGTTTTTAAAGTTGAATTAAAAATAATCGCTGGTCTTTTAGAATTTTCGGATAGTAACCTTATTCTGGTCTGAATGTATAAATCCCCTGTTGCAAAACCTTCCTTTTTCTGCATCATTCTTCTATCGGAAACTTCATCTGTAACTTTATAATATTCTGCAGCAGTGGCAAAAAGTTTCACGGAAATTTTTTCTTTTAAAAGTGGAATTTCCAGTTTCAAATTGGAAGAAGCGGTTTGATCTCCATGTCCAAAATAATAATCTCCGGTTAATGAAAATTGCGTAATAGAAGGAATGGCGGCCTCTGTAAATTCTGGAACAGGATTAGCATTAGGCCCAAAATAATTAGTCGTGTGATGAATAAGAGTTTGCGAAAAAAAGAAATTTTGAATAAAGAAAAAAAATACGGAAAAAACATTCTTCATCGTTAAAATTTTAACAAAAATAATGAAACAACTTCATAGTAAAACAAAAAAAAACTCACTTCTAAAGAAATGAGTTTTTATTATTTTTAGTTACTATATTAAATAACTTTCTCTACTTGCATAAAACTTAGTTCCATTGGTGTTTTTCTTCCGAAAATAAGAACTGAAACTTCCAATTTTTTCTTGTCTTCAAGAATTTTTTCAACCGTTCCGTTGAATCCATTGAAAGGACCATCAATCACTTTAACACTTTCTCCTACAACATAAGGAATTGCCATATCTTGTGCAAATTCAGCAAGTTCATCTGCTTTCCCCAGCATTCTGTCCACCTCTGATTTTCTCATGGGAACAGGATCTCCACCTTTGGTAAGACTTAAAAAGGAAATTACTCCAGGAATATTTTTGATGATGTGCGGTATTTCTCCAATTAGATTAGCTTCCACCATAAGATATCCAGGGTAAAACGGCTTTTCTTTTAAAGATTTTTTACCGTTTCTCAACTGAATTACCTTTTCCATAGGAATAACTACTTGAGTAACATGAGATTCAAAACCTAAACGTTTCATCTCGTTCTCAATATAGGATTTCACCTTATTTTCCTGTCCGCTGATAGACTTCAGCACGTACCATTTCAAATCACTCATTTTTTGGAAAATAATTTTAATTGAACATGCCGGAAAGCAGTGCAATTATATTTCTGATTGCTTTGGAAAAAAGTTCATCTACACCGAAAGTAAAGAGTGACAAAATTACTGTTGCTACAGTAACCACAATGGTAGATTGCTGTAAATCTGCCCATTTTGGCCATTCTACTTTATCTTTAAACTCGTAATAAGAACCTTTAATAAAATCTGCTAAGCTCATACTTTATTTTTGCACGGGCACAAGGATTCGAACCCTGATCAACGGTTTTGGAGACCGGTATCCTACCATTGGACGATGCCCGTAGATTATAAAAGTTCCGTAAGTTTCCTTATGGAACTTTTTATTTTTTAGATAATTAGTCTAGGATTTCAGTTACCTGACCTGCACCAACTGTTCTACCACCTTCTCTGATCGCAAATCTAAGACCTACGTTAAGAGCGATTGGTTGCAACAATTCTACAGTAATAGTCAAGTTATCACCTGGCATTACCATTTCTACACCTTCTGGCAAGAAGATTTCACCTGTAACGTCAGTTGTTCTAACATAGAACTGAGGACGGTATTTGTTATGGAATGGAGTGTGACGTCCACCTTCTTCTTTAGACAAGATATAAACCTCTGCTTTGAATTTTTTGTGTGGCGTTACTGAACCAGCTTTAGCGATAACCATCCCTCTTCTGATATCAGTTTTTTCAATACCTCTTAACAATAATCCAACGTTATCACCAGCTTCACCTCTGTCTAAGATTTTTCTAAACATTTCTACCCCTGTAACAGTTGATGTTAATTTTTCATCACCCATACCAACGATATCTACAGCTTCACCAGAGTTAATTACACCAGCTTCAATTCTACCAGTAGCAACAGTACCTCTACCTGTAATAGAGAATACATCTTCAATTGGCATCAAGAATGGCTTATCTTGATCTCTTACTGGAAGTTCAATCCAAGTATCAACAGCATTCATTAATTCTTCAACAGTAGCTACCCATTTTGGTTCACCGTTAAGAGCTCCAAGAGCAGATCCTTGTACTACTGGAGAGTTATCTCCGTCATATTCGTAAGTTGAAAGAAGATCTCTCAATTCTAATTCTACTAATTCCAAAAGTTCAGCATCGTCAACCATATCCACTTTGTTCATAAAAACAACGATTCTTGGTACATTTACCTGACGACAAAGAAGGATATGCTCTCTTGTTTGAGGCATTGGGCCGTCTGTAGCAGCACATACAAGGATAGCTCCGTCCATTTGAGCAGCACCAGTTACCATGTTCTTAACATAGTCGGCGTGACCTGGACAGTCTACGTGAGCGTAATGTCTGTTTTCAGTTTCGTACTCGATGTGAGCTGTGTTAATTGTAATCCCTCTTTCTTTTTCCTCAGGTGCAGAGTCAATAGAAGAGAAATCTCTTGCTTCACCTAATCCTTTATCAGATAATACCTTAGAGATAGCTGCAGTAAGTGTAGTTTTACCATGGTCAACGTGACCAATAGTACCAATGTTCAAGTGCGGTTTGTTACGATTAAACGTTTCCTTTGCCATGATTTAAATATTTATTTTATTAACTTTTTAAAATTTCAGTGTGCAAATATAGTGATTTTTTGAATATCAAATCTTTTCTTTTGGAAAAAATTTAAGTTTCAAACCCACTGTATTACAACCCAGTAATTTCATTGATTTAAGGACTGCAAATTTACACAAAATTATGGTAGTATTAAAAACATCCCTTCCAATTCATTTTCAAAAAAAAATTCCGGTAATCCGGAATTTCCTTAGAGCCATTATCGGGATTTGAACCCGAGACCTCTTCCTTACCAAGGAAGCGCTCTACCCCTGAGCTATAACGGCAAAAATTTTTAAAAAAAAATCACAGCCGTTTTTGGTTGTGATTTTTTGAGCGGAAGACGAGGGTCGAACTCGCGACATTCAGCTTGGAAGGCTGACGCTCTACCAACTGAGC
>JAEZWE010000061.1 GCA_023420435.1 Bacteroidota bacterium | reverse complement strand
AAAGAATTCATCATGGCATTTTTTATTACATTAGGTTTTATAAGTGTGGTTTTATTATCTCTTTTTGGAGTTTATTGGGCAGAAGTTGTCCTGAAAATGTTTAAACCAAGTTATGACATTTCCTGGTTTGTGAATAATCTCTCTAAAATTATTGGTTTTGTCTCTTTTCCACTTTTTTATTTCCTGCTTTTATCTTTATTTTATTGGATTGGAACAGTGAAAATAACAAAATTCAAACAAGCAATTCCAGGAGCTATTTTAACCACGGTTTTATTTATTCTCACAACGTATCTTTTTGCGATTTATGTAAGAAATTTTGCACGTTATAATGTTCTTTACGGATCTATAGGAACCATGATTTTATTAATGGTTTGGGTAAACGTAAATGTTTATTTACTGCTTTTCGGAAACGAGTTGAACCTTGCTATACGCAGAATTCGCATCGAAAAATTAATTTCTGATGAATTGAAAAAAGAAACCGAACAGTTTCATTTGGAAGAAAATAATGAAGGAATTTCCTAAAATCATTATTATATTTTAATCATCAAAAAATTATTCCGCTAAAGTTCTTTCGGAAAGTTTTATTTTTTTTCTTCCAAAATATTTCAGCAAAATATAGCCGATAAATCCGGAAATTGCAGAGGCAATAAGAATGGTAAATTTGGCTTCTTCCTGAATTTCGGGATGACCTTTAAAGGAGAGCAAAGCAATAAAAATAGACATCGTAAAACCAATTCCAGCCAAAAATCCAGCGCCTAACATTTGGATCCAATTACTTTTAAAAGGAATTTCACTAATCTTCATTTTAATTGCTACAAAACTGAAAGTCGTAATTCCGATTACTTTTCCGAAAACCAATCCGCAGATAATTCCCATTCCGAAATTCGTGAAAAGTCCGTCCACCATTCCGTTTTTTAAAATAATATTGGTATTGGCCAAAGCAAAAATGGGCATAATAAGGAAATTTACGGGAAAATGTAATTTATTTTCCAATTTTTCCAAAGGTGAAATTTCTTCTTTAGAAATATTTGTTGGAATGGTAAAAGCAAGTAAAACCCCAGCAATGGTTGCATGAATTCCGGAATGATGCATGAAATACCAAAGAAAAGCTCCGGGAACAAGATAAAAAATATGTTTGGTCACTTTAAAATAATTCAACAAAACCAGAAGCAACATAATGCCTGCACTTAAAAAAAGATAACTCCAGTGAATTTGTTCCGTGTAAAAAATAGCAATAACCAAAATAGCACCCAAATCGTCGACAATGGCTAAAGCCGCCAGAAAAATCTTGATAGAAGCCGGAACTCGTCGTCCCAACATCGAAATGATAGCCAAAGAAAAAGCAATATCTGTAGCCATAGGAATTCCCCAACCTTTCGCATAATCTGTTCCGCTGTTGAAAATAAAATAAATTAACGCCGGAACCAACATTCCGCCCAAAGCGGCAAAAATGGGTAATGAAGCGCTTTTAAAAGAGGAAAGTTCACCCTCGATAATTTCCCTCTTAATTTCTAAACCTACCAAAAGGAAAAATACCGCCATTAAACCGTCGTTAATCCAAACGCTTAAAGAATAAGGTCCTAATGATGAATTTAGAAAATAATGAAAACTTTCTCCGGCAGAAGAATTGGCTATTAAAAGGGATAATGCTACGCAAATAATTAAAATAATTCCCGATGATTGGCTACTTTGAAAAAAGTTTCTAAAATACTGTGTTAATTCCATGGATTTTTTTTACAGACGAATTACTTTGGATACGCCGTTAATATTTTTTAGTTTTTTAAATGTTTCTTCTAATTGGTTTTTGTTTTTCACTTCCAAATTAATGGTACCCGTAAAAATTCCGTCTGTGGAAGCAATAGACATGCTTTTCATATCGATACTCATCGAATTACTGATGACTTGTGTAATATCGTTAATCATTCCCATTCTGTCCAAACCTTCGATTTCAATTTTTACTCTGTTTTTGAAACTTTCAGCATTTACCCATTTTGCGGGAATTACCCGATAATCATATTGCGCTCTAAGATTAATGGCATTTGGACAGTTTTCGCTGTGTACTTTAATACCATCAGAAATGGTTATAAATCCAAAAATTTTATCTCCCGGAATTACGTTACAACATTTGGCATAGCTATAATTCAGCTTTTCTTCATCTTTTCCAAAAACGACCATATCCAAATTGGACTCTGAAGTTTCTTCAAAAACCGTGTTTTTTGCAGGTGTTTTTCGGAATCTATTTAAAATATTATTGAAAACATTTTTGCTTTCTAAATATTTTCGGATATCACCTGTGTCTAGAGTTCCATTCTGAAAAGCCAAGAAAAGTTCCTGTGAAGTTTTTAGATTGAAGAACTTCTGCATTTTGTTGATTTCTTCATCATTGAAATTCAGTTTTGCATGTCTCAGCTTTCTTTGCAAGAGTTCTTTTCCGTCCTGTACTAAATTGTTTTTTTCAGAATTTAAGTAAGCTTTTATTTTTGATTTTGCCTTTGATGTCACGACAAAATCCAACCAATCGGTTTTCGGTTTTTGATTTTGTGATGATAAAATATCTACCTGATCTCCATTTTGCAAAACGTAAGAAATAGGAACCAGTTTTCCATTTACTTTTGCGCCCAAACATTTGGAACCCAAATCGGAATGCACCGAAAATGCAAAATCCAAAGCCGTAGAACCTGTAGGTAAAATTTTAATTTCTCCTTTCGGGGTAAAAACAAAAACTTCCTTAGAATAAAGGTTTAGTTTGATGTTATCCAAAAGTTCAGAAG
>JAEZWE010000041.1 GCA_023420435.1 Bacteroidota bacterium | reverse complement strand
GATACCATGGATTCACAAGGAGATATTTAAAACAAATTATAAAAAGGTACTTTTGATGAGTACCTTTTTTTTATAAAAATTTTAAACTATATATTTGTTCAAAATTTGTTTGTGAAAATTAATCTTCCCGATAAACTGTATTATTCCATAGGTGAAGTGGCCAGAGCTTTCGAGGTCAACACTTCCCTTTTGCGTTATTGGGAGCAGGAATTTCCTATTCTTCGTCCCAAAAAAAATAAAAAGGGAAACCGATATTTTACTCCGGAAGATTTAAAAAATTTGCAAATTATTTATCATTTGGTAAAAGAAAAAGGCTACACTTTGGACGGAGCAAGAATTGCTTTGGCAACCAACAACAAAATCTCAGAGACGATTTCTATTATTGATCGGTTAGAATTTGTAAAAGCAGAACTCCTGAAGCTAAAGGAATCTTTAGCCGAAAAACCTGGAGAAGAATAAAATAAAATTTCTTCTTTCCTATGTCAATTTATCGTTTTATTTTTATATAAAAAAAACGATGAAACCAACAACCAAACCACACATTTTCAACCAAAAACTTGTAATCGCTTTACTGATTGCTGTTTCATTAATTGCAGGATTTTTTTTTATAAAATTTAATAACAGCGAAAAAGAAGCTCCTGATAAAATTGTGTTTAATAAAAATAAAAACACTGAAAACCATTTACTTACAGAATTTGATCCTAACGATTTATCTGCAAAACAATGGCAACAGTTGGGATTTTCAGAAAAACAAGCGGCAACAATCTTAAAATACAAAGGAATCGTTGGTGGTTTTTTTACCTCAAAAGAACAGTTTAAAAAATGTTATGCAGTTTCTGACGAAAAATATTCCGAACTGGAAAAATATATTTTATTACCCGAAAAAGAAACGGAAAGCTTTTTTATAAAACCCGGAAATTCAAAATCATCTTATCCTAAAAAAAATAATATTTCGGTACACCATAAATTTAATCCAGATGAATATACAGTTTCAGATTGGGAAAAACTAGGTTTTTCAGAGAAACAAAGCGCCGCCATTTTAAAATACAAGTCCTTTCTTGGCGGGAGCTTTATCAGTAAAGAAAAATTGCGGGAATGTTTTGTCATCAATGAAGAAAATTACCAAAAACTAGAACCCTTTATCCTTTTACCAGAAACAGCAACTTTGGCTAAAAACGAAAAATTTGTTCCTCAAAAAAATGAAAAAACAAAACCAGTTTACGAAAATTTCGATCCCAATATATTAGATTTGGAAGGTTGGAAAAAGCTGGGATTTTCTGAAAAACAAGCGGTGGTAATCCTGAATTACAAAAACAGAAATTTGAAAGGCAGTTTTCAAAATTTAGAAGAAATAAAAAGCTGTTTTGTTATTTCCGAAGAAAAATTCAATGAAATTTCTCCATTTATTCAATTAAATCCAGAAAATTTTGTGAAAAGAAATACTGTAGCAGAAGTGAAATCTCAAAATCCGGAAGTAAAAACCAATTTTTCTTCAATCGATTTAAACCAAATAACCCACGAACAACTTTTAGAGTTTGGTTTTGAGAAAAAAGCAGCCTCCAGTTTTATTGGTTTCAGGAACAAATTGGGCGGATTTGTCAATAAAAACCAGATTTATGAATCTTTTGATATTGATCGCGATTTAGCTGAGAAACTCAATAAAACCGCTTTACTGAACAACAAAAATGTGGCTAAATATTCTTTGATGGACGCACCGGAAAGTTGGCTAAAAACCCATCCTTATTTTCGATATTCTGCCGATAAAATCATTTATTACCGATTGAGCAATTCCAATGAAGAAAAAATCTGGAAAATGATGAATATTAAACCGGAATATGTAGCAAAAATGAAACTGTACCTGAAATAAGACTAATCAAAAGTTTTTTGAGAATCGACCAGAAGTTTATCCAGTTCTTTCATTTCGGAAGCAGTAAGATTGCGCCATTTTCCCACAGGTAAATCCAGATGAATATTCATAATTCGGATTCGTTTTAATTTTTTTACATCGTATCCTAAATATTCGCACATTCTTCGGATTTGTCGGTTTAAACCTTGTGTAAGAACAATTCTGAAAGTCATGGTATCCAATTTTTCCACCTCACATTTTTTGGTTAGCGTATCTAAAATAGGAACTCCATTTCTCATTTTTTCCAAAAATTTTGGCGTAATCGGTTTATCAACTCTTACAATATATTCTTTTTCGTGATTGTTTCTTGCCCGCAAAATTTTATTGACAATATCACCATCAGAAGTCAGTAAAATAAGACCTTCACTGGGTTTATCGAGTCTTCCAATGGGAAAAATTCTTTTGGGATGATTGATGTAATCAACGATATTATTTTTTTCACGTTTGGTATCTGTAGTACAAACAATTCCTACCGGTTTATTGAATGCAATATAAACAAAATCTTCTTCGCTTTTTCTGATGGAAACTCCATCTACGCAAATTTCATCTGCATCTGAAACCTTGGTTCCCATTTCAGGAATTTTTCCATTAATCGTTATTCTACCTTCTTCTAAAAGTTTATCTGCAGCTCTTCTGGAACAGTAGCCAACTTCCGAAAGGTATTTATTGATGCGGGTTTCCACGAATGATGAGTTATGAGTTATGAGTTATGAGTTATGAGT
>JAEZWE010000022.1 GCA_023420435.1 Bacteroidota bacterium | reverse complement strand
GTAAAAAAGTAGAGAATCTTTCGCTAATTGATAATCGAAGAAAACATCTCCCAGTTTTTCATAATCGCTACCAATTGTCTTGTAAATGATTTCGTTTAATCGCATTTGAATTTCAATATGCTCTATTTTTGAAAAAATATGGTCCCGAAGATTAAGAATACTTTTACCTACACCTGTTTCAATTACAAAAGTTGAAGCTATTAACAATTGAGAACTCACATTGCTTTGTAATTGCTCTAATGAAAATCTGTGAATACGTTGTTGTTTAGATGTAGATTTCACTTCCAGTTTATCTTTACCATCATTAAAATCATATTTATCAGCAGGACTAATATGCCAGGAAGAAATTAAGTATTCTGGATTTATTGCCGAATCAATCACTAATAATTCAGACCACAATCCTTGAACTGATTTTATTGCGGGTTTATGAATACTACTAAATAATTCAATAACTTTTCTAATTTCTTTATAAAGCGATTTTTCCGTGGGAATAGAATCAAGTTGTTGAAGGATTATTGAAAATACATCAGTAAAATACTGTTGCAAATCTCTGTTTAAGGTCTTTAAAAGTACAATTGTAAAAGTGTCCGAACTTCCTCTATCGCTTTCCCTAATACTGCATTTTTGGGAAAATAAAACAGAGATTAACTCTAAATTGATATCAATAGAGGGTGATGAATTATCACATTTAATAAAAAAAATCGGAAAACCTTCGGTAGAAACACCGATCTTATGATAATGCGAAAACGGAACAGAATGAACGGAAATATAACCACCACTGTTCTTATCTTTTTGTTGTAAATCTAAAAACTTTTTATATCCAGAGTTTTCCATATTATTCTTCGTCTTCAAAATCAAAACTGTCAGGTTCGGCACTCGTATATCTCGTCGCAAAATCTAATGGGTAGTAGATCGCAATTGTATAGATTACTTTACCAACGAGGCGGTTTGTTTGATCGCATTTCAACTTTACCTTGTGTAATTGTATACAGATGCTATCTTCATACTTTATCTCACGATCTCCAGGATACACTTCGCTACCAGAGTTTGAACGACCGGTAAATAACTGATTTATCTTAGAATTTTCGGGATCAAAACTACGTTCACGATACTCGCTTGCGTATGCCATTTGAATAAAGTGTACCTTCGAAATGGGAGTTGATGATTCAGTAGAAAGATATTGCAAATATCTTATTGTCGCCTGCTTTCTGGCGGTATCTGCATAATTACCAAACTTGAACATTGTCAAGAAGTCAATTGCATTTTCAACCGGCACCGTTGCAATCTTATGATTTCTATCTATAGTTCCGTACTGCGGACTCATTAGTTGAAAATCATTTGATTCGAGAAAAGATTTAACCACTTTAATATTTGCATCGATAGAATTTAAAGCATTCATTGCATGCCAACCTTTCATTTTCGTTTGAACAATATTAAAAGGTAAAATGTTTTTTCTTGTTGTATTGAGACGTTCGCTTAACATCAGTTGCCTTTCAACGTTCTCTAGATTATCAGTGTTTCGGAGCCATGTTCTCATTTCCTCTTCATGCTGTACATATTCAACATACTCTGTAATAGAATTTGTCGGAAGATAAACTCTACAGGATTTCAAATATTTCTGTTTGTATCCGAAAAACCTACATCTTTGTTGAATAGTATCTGCATTTGATTTTCCTTTCGTATATCGTGGCATATAAGTAACTGCAAGATTTTCAACAGTAAAACCTCGATTGAGCATATCAGCACCAATAAGAATATGGGAAGATGCACTTTCCCAATCAACTTCAGAATTAGCATCCGCATCGCTAATTATTAAATTAATTTGAGTGTCATTTATAGCATCTGAGATTAGTGGTTTTATCTCTGCGAAAGATGGGATTTCATCTTCTGAAGTGTAAAATTTAATTGCTTCCTTTTCATAAATTTCTTTGAATTCCCTATCAAGATGTGCTCTACCTAAATCACCATCTCCCAAATTAAGAATAGCTGTCCACTTTTCAATTAGATCCATTACCCACCCATGAAATTTTCTACTTCCATCTTTTTGCCTATCAGCATGAATCATCATGGACAAAAATTTTACCTTATTCCAATAATTGGTTACTAGAGCGACACCTAAAATATAAATTTGAAGTGCCTGTTTTAGAGAATTAGGAACATGAGTTAACGGGTTATCCTTGTAATGATAAACTTCTTCGTCAGGAATGGAAATTACCAAATCCGGAAAATCTTCAAAATATGTTTTACCACCAGTATATTTTTTTCCCGGAGTAAGTACCGTATGACTTTGCGGTGAAAGCAAGTCCATTATACTTATTAATAGCGGACCCTGAGGAGTAGCTGTATATTGTATGTATGAATGATTTGGAATTGATGCTCTTAGGTTAAGAATACTTGCATAGGTGCTTGATTCTTTATTGTCTGTTTCTTCATCCCACTCTTCCGAAGTGCTTGCTTTTTTACTATTCGCATACGAAAAGCCATTTAAAGATGCTTGATCTGCTTCATCATCAATAATCATTACACCTTGCTTTCCAAGTTCACTTCTTATCTCTGACGATTTAAAAATATGGGCTAACTTGTTGATATGATCGTAATGCTTTAAGATTGTTATTAGAATGGTTGGCTTTGAATTTAGTCGTAATTTGTTTCTTATCTCTAGTTTTCGCAAATCAGTAGGATTTTCAAATATCTTGTAAGCATTATTTAAAGCACTATCAGAAATTAGGTCTTTTGTAAGTCTCTTTGTAGTTTGAGATAGTAGATTATTCTTGGTTCCTGCCAAATAAATCACAATTCTATACCCATTATCTGCAGCTAAAGCAGTTAAAGCTGTAAAGGACATGGTTTTACCACTCTGCACATATCCAACAGTTAAATGAGTTACATCCTGTTCTTGCAATAACTTGGGATTAGTGCAATTAGAAAGAATTTGACTGGTTTCACTTACTAAAGAGTGCAACTCATCATCATCTAAAAAATTTTTAAACCGAGAAATAAGATCGTCCATCTTTTTTCCTATTTCAGGTTTAAATTTATGATTGTGATTTTCGGAATGAAGTACTTTTATTTCCATATTCTCAAGAACATTAAGTTACAATATAGTGATTAAAGAAATTTCGAATTTCGCTTGGATAATGCAAACTTTTTTGAGTTGCATAAAACTCAGAAATTGCAAATGTTTTAAAAATTTCTACAATGGGTTCATAATCACCTGCTTTTTTAAATTGTTCAAATCTATTAAAAAACGGATGTGCTAAATTAATCTTGCAGATAAGACATGGTGTGTCCACCCCATTTTCTTCTAAATATTTTTTTTCTACAGAATACAATGCATCAGCTTCATCCTCATTTATCAAATCTACCTGAAATTTATATGTAGTTCCATCGAAATCAAAAGAATCTGCAAGAGTTCCAATCGAGTCAGCATTGGAAATTTTCTGCTCTTCGGCCGCAACGTAGTCTTTGTCTTGCGCCGCATCTTCCACTTTTTTTATCCTATCCGTAATTGGCTCTTTTTCAACTTCTTTAGTCTGTGATTTTACTATTCTAGCAGCAATCAAAGAATTTTCTTCTTTAGTCTTTACCCTAAAATTATCTGCTTGGCCTAAAAGATTAAATGTAGGATCCCGAAGTTCGTCACGTAATGCATCGATAAACGCATTTAGGTTTTCTTCATCGGTAAAACCATTTTTGTTGAAAGTTACATCGAATCCAGAAAGTTCTAATTCACCAAATAGTCTTTTATATCTGAAATTACCAGCGGAGCCAAAAATAGAACTAGGGAAAAAACGATCATCGTCACCACCAACAATTACACGACCTCGCCTAAGAAGAACAAGACCATTAGCGTTGTTCTGAATTGTTTTCAAAATTGCGATAAATCCCTTGGCCTCATATTTCCCTAAACTAAAATTGATTTCCTTCTTCCATAAAATGTTTTCGCCATCAGTTGAATTATAATAGGGAACATCCAAAATTTCGTAATTTGGAGCAATAAGTTTCTCCCCATTAACTACGATCCTAATTTCATCTTTTCGCAAGAAATTACGGTAAATACTCGCTAAATGCCGTCTTACTTTATCCATTTGATAAGGCGATGGCGCATTATGTGATAAATTTGACAAAACAATTGTAGTGTAATGTAATTCTTGAGCTTTTGTTGCTTCCTTTACAATTAACTCTTCCTTATTTTCCTTGATTACCTTTTTTAAATCAAACTCGGTGTACCTTTCAACATCCTCGCCTAGAGCTTTTGTGCGTACACTCCAATTATCTGCCAACCAGATTGACGCCGTTTTCATCCCCATCCCAAATTCATTCAATTTCGTGTTGTCTAAAGGAATATTTGCAGGTTCAAATGCTCGTAAATAATTTACATAATCTATTCCTGCGGCATTATCTTTAATAGTAATTTGATTTGCTTTTTGGTCAACTTCGATACTAATCTCAAATCGATAATTTGGATTTATTTGCAGAATTCTTTCTCTATTATCCAGATATGATTGTACGGAGTTATCTACATACTCGCTTAGTGTTAATGCAACAGTATTGTTTAATGCCCTAAAAGTTTTATAAACACTTGGCTGTAACGCGATGGATACTTTCTCTATTTGATTCATGAGTTAATAATTTTTCAGCAATCTTTATAACTACATCAACGTTCACTGCATTTCCAAATGCTTTAAATGCCGATGGTATTGTTTCTGGATATTTTTTTAAATTTTGCATGCCTTGTAATTTCGCAGCTTCATCTTTTGTCATATATCTACCACATGATGCTTCATCAGTATTTAGGGATTGCTTTGGAAGATCAACCCATGGAAAAATCGGAATTTGAGTTGTGGTTAATACAAGAGCAGGCGAATACGTTGGTTTTTTTACTCTTATACCGGAAGGTCTAAACTGTATAATTTTATTGTAAATTGTTGGATTCTCCTCTTCTCCGCAATTCCATTCAAATTTCTGATGACTATTTTCAAACTCAAAAATTTTAGGAATCCATTTATCTACCCAGGTTTTATGCTCGTTATAAAATTCACGATTGCGTTTGATAAATTGTATTTTCCAAGGTGGAAACTTTTTATTTTTATCCGTGACTGCATATATTGGCAAATGTGAAAGGCATTCCCTAACTGTTGAGCCCACAATTTTTTGCCCAAATTTACCTTTCTTACCCTTTAATTCGTTCATTGATTGAAAAGCCGGTGCAATACTTTCATAATCATAATCTGCACCGAATTCCATAGCCCAAATAGGGAAGGAAGGTAATTTTCCGCCATGCTTATATAGTTCGCTTATAAACTCTTGCCAGATTTCTAAGTGGTTTCGAGTGTCATTTCTTAAATGAATATAATCTGTAGCAGTATGATCTATAATGATTTCAATGTTACACTCATGTTTTTGGGGAGTAGGAAAATTAAATCCGGAAAGCGGAGTGAGATCGTCCTGGTTCTTTAGTTTACCAACTATATAAATACGACGCCGATGTTGTGGTATACCAAACTGATGCGGTGAAAGTATATCTTCTCTTATATCATAATATTTTGATAATCTTTCATATATAATCCTCCAGGTATTACCGCTATCATGACTTTTTAAATTTTGGACATTCTCTAATAAAACATATTTTGGTTTATGGTACTGCAGAATTTCCATTATGTAATCAAATAGATTACCTCGTTCTTCTGTAAACCCTAATCTTTTGCCAGCTTGAGAAAAAGGCTGACAAGGAAAACCACCACAAAGAATATCATGTGGTGGAATATCTTCTACTGAAATTTTAGTTATATCACCATACACCGGAGTTCCCGGAAAGTTTTCAGAATATAATTTCTGTAAATCTGGTTGTAATTCACTTGCAAAAACACACTGATGACCTAATCGCTGTAATGCTAAATGAAACCCTCCTAACCCAGCAAATAAATCGATAAATTTATATTTCTTCATTATTTGCTTCTTCTAGTACAATATTAAATCCTAAAGCGGCCGAAAATTTAGATAAATAATCAATGCTGCAATTAAATTTGCCGCTTTCTATCTTAGATATTGTCGAACGACTGATATGCATCCTTTCAGCTAACTGTTCTTGATTATAACCTTTCTTTTCACGAATTTGCCTTATAGAATCGCCCATTTTTAAACGACATTCGTGTATGTAAGTATCCATCGAATTGATGGTTATTTCATTTTTCGCTTTAACCATTTATTAAGGTTCGTTTATTTGTTCTGTAATAATCTCAATTGCCGCTTCCTTTGTGAGTACATTTCCAAATTCCCGTAAGGAATCCTCGTCGGTATATACCCCATTGCGGTCGTTCCAGCAGAGCCAGTCTATCAGCGCAAGTCTGGACCATGAATTCAGTTTTCCGTATAATTCCTCACCCTTCAGTTCCATTATCCTGTAGTAAGGATGATTCAGTTTTTCTTTTTCAGTAAGATATGTATTCATGACTCCCCCATTTAAAGTTTATATTCAGGCAGAAACTAAGGAGTAACATAGAGTGTCCCCCTGTGTTCTACCCCATTTTCGTCCAGTACAGTTAGCCATACATTGGTTTCCATACCCTTAACGCCTTTGGAAAGATCCAAATCAATCTTCTGTTCGCTTACACTGATCACCTTGCCTTCTATCTGTGAGTAATCCGGTTTATTAATGGTCACTTGATGACCAATCAAGTCCGAAGTTCCCACTTCAACTACTTCCAAATCTGAAAGAAGCACTGTGGAAACAGGAGGAAATGAAAGACCTGTTCCCAGAGCCTGAATATCTGCCTTGGAGCTCTCGGCATCTTCCTTTAACTCCAACACCACATAAATCTGTTCGGGGTCTTCATCTGCCAGCGGAGTATGGAATCTCACGATCTGACCTTCTTTTTTAGGTAACATTACGCTGAATGTTTATTACCGTAAATATACACAAATATCTTTAATGTTCAATATAATGAACAAATTAATTTTAG
>JAEZWE010000144.1 GCA_023420435.1 Bacteroidota bacterium | reverse complement strand
TTCAACAACAAATAAAGATGTAATAGAATTGAAAGCCACTCGATTTGATGATAAAATAAAAAAAATTCTCGGTTATTGGTTTACACAAGCGAAAGCAGATTATATCCTTTCCTATGATAAAGAATCCAAAAGACACATCAGAGATTTTATTGATGCTAGAGTATTAATAAGTGTGAAAATAAAAAGACGGGTTGAACCAGAATTCCACCAAATGAAGGTTTATCAGAATTTTTATGCGACAGAGCTCAGCTATGGAAATCAGGAATTAAAAACCATAACAAAATTCAACCATTATCAAAGCTATTATAAAAATCAATACTGGAATAGTGACGATTTTCCAAAGATGACCAATGTTTTAAATAATTTTTATAAAGGCAAATTCGAAGAAAAAGAAAACAAATTCGGAAAATAATTAGCAAATAATAGATTAGGATTTTCTAAATTTGTTATAAACATCAGCCATTATGAAAAGAATTTCCCTTTTTTTAGTTTTGTTATTATTGACGTTGTCCAGTTGCAAAAAAGATAGTGTAGATGCTACCAATCTCAAAACTTTCCAAAGCAGTATTAATGATATGGCTACTTCGTTAACAACATTGGAACAGATAAAATTTAATGAAGCCTTATACATTTTAAAAACTTTTGGTGTAGAAGCAGATGGAGATACTCATGAGTTGAACCTGCTTTCAAAAATGCTGGAAGGAAAAAAAGTTCCTGAAATTTTAGCTATGGCTGATGAAGTTGCGCAAAGAAATGGCATTGCTTGGACCAGTGGAGGTCCACCATCATTAGGTGAAATGAATATTTTTGGAAAAATTGAAGCCAAAGAAACCGATCCAAACGAAATTATAGCAAATGGTCTTTCTATTACAGTAAATCCAATTTCTTTCGACAGTATATTAGGACCAAAAGCGTTACAGGTTGTTCCAAGATTGGTTGACAGATTAGGAAAACCTATTGATTTTCGAGGAGCAGCTTTAGAAGCAATAATGGTCGTTTCCAGTAACGGAACTCCTGTTTCAACCTCAAAAAATCTGATGCAGGATAATAATTTTAAAGGTTTTACGATACGTTTTCCTGATTTAACCACAGATAAAATTTCTGATAATAAAATCGATATTTCAGTTTCTGTGGCGGCTTCCAACAAAACTTACAAAATGTCTAAAATTGGGGTTGAAGTAAATCCAAAAGCAGTTCGCCAACCTTCTGTAACACCTGTTGATCCATATGCAAATGAAGAAGATCCTGCCGTAACACCAGAAGCCGGAACTGTTGATCCTACAATTCCACCCGCTACCGCTTTACCCGATCCTAAAGTTACTGTTCAAAGATTTTTAAATAATTTAAGCAGTCAGAATTTGCGCGGCGCTTACGAAAATGCACAGAATCCAAATTGGGGATCTTATGAAACTTTTTCTAATCCTACCTCCGGATTTGGAAGTGTGAAAAATCTCAGCGTAAAAAATATTAATTCTGTTTCCACATCGGCAAATTCCGCAAGCGTAAATGCCACCTATGATGTTACCGATAAAAATGGAAATACTACCGCTTTAAAGGTAACATTTGGACTTAAAAATGTGGGGGGAGAATGGAAAATTTCAAGCTATAAAATTAATTAAAATGGCAACGAAACAACTGATCGAAAATTTAGAAAAATCCATTGAAAATATTCCTGATTTTCCAATCGAAGGAATTCAGTTCAAAGACATCACTCCAATCTTTTTAGACCCGAAACTTTATGAAAGTGTTATTGAAGATTTAGCAAACTTCAGCAGAGGAAAAGTGGACGCCGTTTGCGGAATTGAAAGTAGAGGCTATCTTTTCGGAATTGCAATTGCCGTAGCATTAGAAGTTCCTTTCATTTTAATTCGTAAAAAAGGAAAACTTCCACCACCTTTTATTTCAGAAAAATATGAACTGGAGTATGGTTTTGCAGAAATTGAAATGAAAGAAGGACAGCTAAAACCCGGACAAAGAATCTTGGTTCACGACGATCTTTTAGCAACAGGTGGAACAACGGAAGCTGCAGCAAAATTGGTTGAAAAGCAAGGTGCAATCGTTACTCAGTTTAGTTTTTTAATTGGTCTTAAAGATTTAATGGGAAAACAAAAATTAGAAAAATTTAATGCTGAAGTTTATGAAATTCTTCAATATTAAATGTTAGTTTTTTTTAAATATAGACTCTTTCTTTGGAAGGAGTTTTTTATTTAAAAACCATTTTGCACGATTTTAGTATCTTTCGATTTCAAATTTTTACCCATATGAAACCGTATTTATTTACGTTAATTACTTTTTTCTCCTTTCAGATTTTTGCACAACAAAATCCCTATTATCAGCAGTTTGCCGATTACAAAATGGACATTGATGTAGATGCTGAAAATTTCACTTATCAGGGAAAACAAACTTTAACCTATACCAATAATTCACCGGATGAATTAAAAACGGTCTATTTTCATTTGTATTGGAACGCTTTTAAACCAGGATCCATGATGGATCAACGTGTTTCAAGCCAGGGAAAAAATGGAGATTCCAGATTACAGAAAGACGGAATATCAAGACTTGCTTCGATTCCAAAAAATGAAGAAGGTTCTCAAAACATTCATTGGATAAAACAGAATGGTAAAAATCTGAACTTTGAAATTCAGGAAACCATCATGAAAGTCGACTTGGCTGAAAGTTTAAAACCTAATTCTTCCACCACTTTTACGATGGAATGGGATGCAGTAATTCCTATGCAAATTCGCCGTTCCGGAAGAAATAACAAAGAAGGAGTGGATATGACGATGACACAATGGTACCCGAAAATTGCAGAATACGACTATGATGGATGGGCAACTTTCGATTATGTGGGAAGAGAATTTCATGCACCTTTTTCCAATTATGATATAAACATCAAAATCGATAAAAATTATGTTATTGGTGCTGGTGGAAATTTAGAAAATCCAACAGAAGTTAAAGGTTACGTCGCAAATTCAAATGTAAAATCAGATGAAAAAGGAAAATCGACCTGGAAATGGACCGCAAAAAATATTTTAGATTTTGCTTGGGCTGCAGATCGCGATTTTATCGTTGAAAATACCACTGTTTTAGATGGTCCAAAACTGTATTTTGTTTATCAAAAATCTGTAAAAACAGCATTTTGGGAACAGTCAAAACCTTATATGTCCAAATTTTTTCAGATTATGAATAATGTTTTCGGACGTTATACTTATCCAACGTATTCATTTATCCAAGGTGGAGATGGTGGAATGGAATACGGAATGTGTACCATGATTTTAGGAGAAGCAAGAGAATTGCAAGATCTTGTGGGTTTAATGGTTCATGAAGGAGGACATTCCTGGCATCAACAAATTATGGCTTACAACGAAAGTTTACGGCCATGGATGGATGAAGGTTTCACCAGTTATTATGAAAGTTATGTGATGAATCAGCTTTTTCCGCCTGCTAAACCTATTTCCAACCCTTTTAGAGGAAGTATCGAGAATTATATAAAATTTATAAAAAGGGGAATTGAAGAACCTGCAGTTTGGTTGGGAGATCATCATGATAACGGAACTGCTTACTCGTATGCTTCTTATGTTAAAGGTGAACTTTTTCTGGTTCAGTTAGGTTATATTATGGGAGAACAAAAATTGGCTTCTGTAATGAAAGAATTTTATAATAAATGGAAATTGAAACATCCATCAGATCGTGATTTTATGCATATTGCACAAAAAAATTCTGGAATGGATCTGAAATGGTTTCAGCACTATTGGATCAATACAACTAAAACAATTGATTATGCCGTTAAAAATGTTCAATATGATGAAAGTTCAACCACCATTACTTTAGTGAATAATGGACAGGTTCCTATGCCTATTGATTTTTCCATTTTGACGAAAGATAAAAAAATTGTGAATTTTCAAATTCCAATGAATATGACGCGGGTTTGGAAACAGAAAGACATCTACGGAGATTTTAAAACACTTTCTTATTGGCCTTGGACGCAAAAAGAATATACCTTTACCGTTCCTTTCTCAAAGGCACAAATTTCAGTTTTGGGAATCGATTTTTCACAAAGATTGGCGGATGTTAATCCGGAAGATAATTATCTTGAAATGGACAAATAAAAATTTAAAGAAAGCATCCTATTTAAAAATTATGAAATCAATTGTAATCAATATCGGCAATACCAATATACGTTTTGGACTTTTTGATGAAGATAACTGCGATATTTCCTGGATCATCAATACCAAGCCTTATAAAACCAGTGATGAAATGATTTTGCAGTTTATGATGATGTATCAAACCCACCGTATTGATTCAGAAAAAATTGATAAAATAATTGTCGGTTCTGTGGTTCCACAAATTACTCAAGATGTAGTTCGTGCCATAAAGAAAATTCATGGAAAACCGCCCATTTTGGTAAGTCGAGATTCGCTATCAGAAGTGAAACCAAAATCCAAACAGATGGGAACCGATATTTATGCAAATTTGGTAGCAGCACATACTTTATATCCCGGAAAAAAGAAAATTATTATTGATTTTGGTACGGCTTTAACGGCGAGTTGTATTGATGAAAACGGGGATACCATTGGGGTAATTATTGCGCCGGGAATAATTACTTCTTTAAATTCTTTGGTAGGAGAAACGGCACAATTACCGGAAATAGAGTTGGTGAAACCAGCAACTGTTTTAGGATTAGACACCGTAAGTTGTATGCAAAGCGGTATGGTTTACGGATTTTTAGGAATGGTGGAAGGTTTTGTGGACCGAATTAATGAAGAAGTAGAGGATGATTGTTTTGTGATTGCTACAGGTGGCGTTTCCCATGTTTATAAACCTTTAACCAATAAAATTCATATTGCAGATCGTTTACACACCTTGAAAGGACTTTATTTTCTTGGAAAAAATCTGTAATTTATCTTTTTGATTTAAAGAAATCCGTCACAATTTTTGAACATTCGTTTTCTAAAATTCCAGTTACCATTTCTGTTTTAGGATGAAGGGATAGATGTTTGTTGATAAAACCTCTCTGTTCATCTCTAGCACCAATCACAATTTTTGAAATTTGCGACCAGTTTAAAGCTCCAAAACACATCACACAAGGTTCCAAAGTAACATACATCGTACAATTTTTTAAATATTTTCCGCCTAAAAAATTGGCGGCAGAAGTTATCGCCAGCATTTCTGCATGTGCGGTAACATCATTTAAAGTTTCAGTAAGATTGTGAGCCCTTGCTATAACTCGGTTGTTGGACACAATAATACAACCA
>JAEZWE010000104.1 GCA_023420435.1 Bacteroidota bacterium | reverse complement strand
TTTTGGATTGGAAAGATTTTCAATTTCATGGTAAGAATCATAAAACATGGGGCGAATTAAATGATTAAATCCAGAATTAATTCCCACAAAAACTGTTGCTGTTGTTTGTTTGATGACGTTGGATTTTACCAAAAAATGCCCACTTTTACCAACCAAAAATTTCCCCGGTTCAAACCATAATTCAAACTTTTTTCCGGTTTCTTTTTGAAATTCGGACAATGCTTTTTCTACTTTTTTTCCGAGTGATTTTACATCGGTTTCCATTTCAGAATCCTGATATGGAATTTTAAAACCGCTTCCCATATCGAGATATTTCAAATTCGGGAAATGTTCTGATAATTCTAACATAATTTCCAATCCTTGCAGAAAAACATCCGGATCTTTTATTTCGCTTCCGGTATGCATGTGAAGCCCTTCAATATTTAGGTTGGTAGATTTCATCACTCGTTCTATGTGACGCAGTTGATGAATGGAAATTCCAAATTTTGAATCGATATGTCCTGTTGAAATTTTATAATTTCCGCCAGCAAAAATGTGTGGATTAATTCTAACAAAAATGGGATAAGAATCTCCGTATTTGTTTCCAAACTGCTCCAAAATGGAAATATTATCAATGTTAATGTGAACTTTGTGTTCCATCACTTCTTCAATCTCTGCTAAATCTACACAATTTGGAGTAAATAAAATTCTTTTAGCAGAAAAACCGGCTTTTAAACCCAATTTTACTTCGTTGATAGAAACGCAGTCCAAATTCGCACCCAATTTTTCAATATATTTAAGAACATTAATGTTCGTTAAAGCCTTTGCAGCATAGAAAAATTTGGTATGCTTATGAAAAGACGAAGATAGTTTTTCGTATTGAATTTTAATGGATTCTGCATCGTAAACATACGTTGGTGTTCCAAATTCTTGGGCGATTTTCAGTAGATCTTTATCGTTCATAATTTAATTTTTTTACATAAAAAAAGCAGATTCTTCCAGGAAGAGTCTGCCGCAATAATTTATTTTCTGCAACGCAACTCTTATACATTCCAAACCTTAGAGAACTTTACAGCGCCCTTTTTACCAGTCATTTTTTGTTGAAAATTTTGCATTGTTTTTTGTTGAAATTTTTGCAAAAGTAAATGTTCTTGTTAAATCCACAAAATCAACTTTGTCAAAGTTTAAAACTTTGACGAAGTTCTAAGGAATAAAGTTACTTCTCAGGAAAAGGATAAACTTCCACACTGCCTTTCAGCAAGGCTAATTTTAAATCATTTTCCAAGTCTTTCGTGGAGCCCGGAATTTCAATTTTTAACTGATGAATTTTATATTTAGATTGGATTTGATGGAACAATTCGTAAAATCCGAATCCTGATAATTTTCCTTTTTCAAATATTAAAAATAATTTTTCCCCTAAAATTCTTCCACTCAATGTCCAAATTTCGTTTCGGTTTTTCAAGTTTAAATGTTGAATTAAAAGGTTAAAATCCTGAAATTTTTCTTCTTTCTTTAAAAAATTCAGCACTTTCAAAGCTTGGGTAAAAGATTGAAATTTCAAAATCGGATTTTCTTCTTTATGAAGGGAATTTTTTTCCACCAAATATTTTCCGTTCCGATGATACAAACCAAAAGGAAGCGTTTCTTTTTTTCGGATATTTTTTATTTTCATCAGCAATTTGGCTAAAATTTTATTTCCTGCCAAATCGTAATTTATTTGTTCGCATTCGTCTTGAACCGATTTCCAACGATTTGATTTTGAACTGAATAACTTCTTTGCAGATTTTGAAATATCTTCAACAAAATCGCTAAACAGAATTTTTCCTTTCTCATTTTGAAAATAAACAATTCCTTGAGAATTCGGAAGATCTTGGGTAAGTTCTTTTACCTTGTTAATATAATTTTTAGAATTGGTTTCTTCGTGCTGCTTTTGGATAATTTCATTGTCAACATCTTTATTAATCAACAATTTAAATAAATCCAAAGTTGCTCTTGCATCTCCTGCAGCTCTGTGGTGTTCAACCAACGGAATTCCCAAAGATTTTACCAATTTTCCCAAGGAATAACTTTCCGCTTCCGGAATTAGTTTTTTGGCAAGAGGAATGGTATCTAAAGTGTTGATTTTAAATTCATAACCAAGACGTTTGAAGGATTGACGAAGCATTCGGTAATCGAACTCGATATTGTGACCTACCAAAGTTGTTCCTTTGGTAATTTCGATTACTCTTTTTGCAATTTCATGGAATTTTGGCGCACTTTTTACCATTTTTGGACTTATTCCGGTTAATTTCTGTACAAAAGGTGTAATTTCAGATTCCGGATTCACCAAAGAAATAAACTGGTCAACAATTTCATGACCATCATATTTAAAGACGGCAATATCAATGATGTTTTCTTGTCTATAACCTCCGCCGTTACTTTCTATATCTATTATTGAGTACATTGTTACTTTTCAGTTCAACAAGATGAAAATGAACTGTTTAATTTTAAAAATTTTATCTTTTTCTCCTTCCTAAACCCAGCATTCCTAAAATCGCTTTAGCGCCTTCTCTCATTAAGGTATTGGTAAAAGTTCTTCCTTGTCTGCTGTTTAAAACCTGCTCAAAAACACTTGGATCTTCTTTTACTGTTTTTGATTTTGTTGTTTTAGGAGCGTTTTCAACCGCTTCTTCCATTCTGTTTACCAAAATTTCGTAGGCAGAAATTTTATTCACTGCTGTTTCATATTTCGCTACCAATGCAGATTTTGAAGTTAATTCCGACACTTCAGCATCGTTCAAAACATCCATTCTGGATTCTGGAGAAATTAAAAAAGTGTGAACCAAAGGCGTAGGAATTCCTTTTTCGTCTAAAGCAGTTACAAAAGCTTCCCCAATTCCCAAATTCTGAATTAAATTGCCTGCATCATAAAATTCAGTAATGGGATAATTTTCAACGGCTTTATCAATTTCTTTGCGGTCTTTTGCGGTAAATCCTCTTAAAGCATGCTGAATTTTCATCCCCAGTTGTGAAAGTACATTTTCAGGAACATCACCCGGAATTTGTGTGATAAAATAAATACCTACTCCTTTTGAACGGATCAATTTCACCATGGTTTCAATTTGTGAAAGCAAGACTTTTGAAGATTCCTTAAAAATTAAATGGGCTTCATCAATAAACAAAACCAATTTCGGCTTCCCGGCATCTCCTTCTTCAGGAAAAGTCATGTAAATTTCTGCAAAAAGAGAAAGCATAAAAGTTGAAAAAAGCTGTGGTTGTGTTTGGATATCTGCAACGCGAAGAATGTTTACCACGCCTTTTCCTTGTCTTTGTTGCAATAAATCCTCAACATCAAAACTTGTTTCGCCAAAAAAACCTGTTGCTCCCTGTTGTTCTAAAGCAACAATGGATCTTATAATGGCTCCTAATGATGAAGAAGCAATGGATCCGTAATGATTAGATAAATCGGATTTTCCTTCTGGATTATCAGTTATATATTTTAGTACTTTTTTTAAATCTTCCAGATCAATTAATGGCAGCCCTTTATCATCACAATATTTGAAAACAATAGACATTATGCTGGATTGCGTTTCGTTAAGCTGCAGGATTTTAGAAAGTAACACCGGGCCAAATTCGGTAACTGTTGCTCTTAGTTTCACACCTTTTTCCCCAGAAATCGTCATTAATTCTACCGGAAAATTTTGTGCTTCCCAGTTCAATAGGGTTTTCAAATAACGTTCTTCAATAATAGAATTTTTCTCTCCCTTTTCAGCTATACCCGAAAAATCACCTTTAATATCGAGAACTAAAGAAGGAATTCCTGCATGAGAAAGTTGCTCTGCAAAAACCTGTATTGTTTTCGTTTTTCCGGTTCCTGTTGCTCCAGCAATTAATCCGTGTCTGTTTATGGTTTTTAAGGGAATGGTGACATTCACTTCCGGAATTACTTCGCCCTCCAAAATTCCTTTTCCTAATATTATATGCTCTCCTTTAGGAGTATATCGCAAGTTCAAATCATTGATGAATTTCGCTTTTGTATTCATTTTTTCAAAATTTTACTCATTCAAACAATGGATAAAGATAGAAAAAAAATTACCGAAAAATCTATGAATATTAAATATTAAAGAATGAAGTTTTCCAATCTAAAGTTGTTATAATTACCGTTTATTTTTGCTAATTTTGTTAATTACCAAATTTATTTGTGATGAACCGAAAAGAAATCCTCTCTAAAATACCGGAGGAACAACAACGTGTAATTGACAGTTTAAAACAATCTGTAGAAAGATATAAAATAGCTTCTGATTTGGATGAAGACGACACCTCTGATCCTGATGATTTAGCAAGACAAACCCAAGCGAAAGACATGCAACTTAGATATGAAAAACTGCTTCAAAAAGAAAAAAATGATATGGAGTTTGTACTGTCACAAAATGAAAATTCTCATCAAGAAATAGAATTGGGAAGCCTTGTAGAAACGGAGAAGCATTTGTTTTTTCTTGGCGTTGCTTTACCCGTAATAAAAGGAAATGCTAAAGAAATCTATTGTATTTCTCCTGAAGCTCCTATTTATAAAAATTTGCTTAACAAAAAAATTGGAGATTCGGTACAAGTAGGCAACAGTACTTTTGAGATAATTTCTATTTCATAATTTATGGAAATTATCGGTTACTTTGCCGCTATTGTTATTGGGATTGTAATGGGATTAATTGGTGGAGGCGGAAGTATATTAAGCGTTCCTGTTTTTGCATATATTTTTAAGATTGATGCTATTACCGCTACAGGACTTTCGCTTTTTGTAGTAGGAATTACCAGCAGTGTTGGTTCCGTTGGTTACATAAGACAAAAATATGTTAACTACAAAACAGCCCTACTTTTTGGATTGCCTTCTGTATTAGGAATTTTATTTTCCAGAAGAGTTATTGTTCCGCATTTACCCAAGTACATTATTAACCGTTGGGGAATTACGCTGGATAAGGAAATGTTTATTCTTATCCTTTTTGCTGTTCTCATGATTATCTCGGCGGTAAAAATGATTAAAAAATATGATCGCCAAAGAATTAGAAAATCCGAAGAAATTAATTACACTATTTTAATTTCTCAAGGTCTTTTGGTGGGAATTATTACTGGCTTTATTGGCGCTGGTGGCGGATTTCTCATTGTTCCGGCATTGGTAATGTTGTTAAGAATGTCCATGAAAGAAGCCGTAGCTACTTCCCTTTTTATCATTTCCATCAATTCTACGATTGGTTTTATTTCTTCTCTAGATAAAATCGAGGTAGATTGGAATTTTCTCCTGTCTTTCACAGCGCTTTCTGTTGCAGGAATTATTGCTGGCGTACAGATTACGAAGAAAATTGATGGAAAAAAATTAAGACCATTTTTTGGATGGTTTGTTTTAACCATGGCCATTTGGATTATTTTAAACGAACTGTTTTTTAAAACCTTTTTATAATTTTTTTTTAAAAAAAAGATAAATATCATTATTTCAGGGATTCAATATTAACAATATGGTTGCAAATTTGTAACTGAAAATAAACATTTTAAAAAATGAAGGTAGAACAAATATACACAGGATGTCTTGCACAGGGTGCTTATTATATCGTTTCTGAAAACGAAGCTGCGATTATTGATCCTTTACGAGAAATACAGCCGTATCTTGAAAGATTACAAAAAGACAATGTAAAACTAAAATATATTTTTGAAACCCATTTTCACGCCGATTTTGTTTCCGGGCATTTAGATTTGAGCCGTAAAACAGGAGCTCCCGTTGTTTTCGGACCCACAGCAACTCCTGAATTTGAAGCAATTATAGCAGAAGACAATCAAATTTTTGAAATTGGAAAAATCAAAATAAAACTTCTTCATACGCCTGGTCATACCATGGAAAGTTCAACCTATTTATTGATGGATGAAGAAGGCAAGGAAACGGCTATATTTTCCGGGGACACTTTGTTTTTAGGGGATGTTGGAAGACCCGATCTTGCGCAAAAATCTGCAAACTTAACCCAAGAAGAACTTGCAGGCTTACTTTATGAAAGCATCAAAAACAAAATTTTACCTCTTTCCGATGAAATCACCGTTTATCCGGCTCATGGTGCTGGTTCTGCTTGTGGAAAAAATATGCAAAAGGAAACTGTGGATACATTAGGAAATCAGAAAAGAACAAACTATGCATTAAACCAGCCTGATAAAGAATCTTTTGTTCACGCTGTTTTAGACGGACTTACCGCCCCTCCAAAATATTTCGGGATGAATGTTGCCATGAATAAAGGTGGTTACGAAAGTTTTGACCAAGTTTTGAATAAAGGACTTAACGCAATTTCTGTAAATGATTTTGAAGCTGTTGCAGAAGAAACCGGCGCTTTAATTTTGGATACCAGATCTGCTGCTGATTTTCATAAAGGATTTATTCCAAATTCTATAAATATAGGACTAAAAGGAGATTTTGCACCTTGGGTGGGAAGCATGATTGTTGATGTGAAGCAGCCTTTGCTTTTAGTTACCGATGCTGAAACCGAAAAAGAAGTAATTACCCGTTTATCCAGAGTTGGTTTCGATAATGTTGTGGGTTATCTTGAAGGCGGCTTTGAAGAATGGAAAAACTCCGGAAAAGAAATTGATGAAATTCACCGAATTTCTCCGCATGAATTTGCTGAAAAGTTTGATGAAAATTCCAAAGTTTTGGATATCCGCAAAATGTCAGAATATGAAGCAGAACATGTAAACGAAGCGTATAATAAACCTTTAGATGCCATTGCAGATTGGGCTGGAAACATCAATGATGATGAACATTTTTTCATCCATTGTGCAGGAGGTTACAGAAGTATGATCGCAGCAAGTATTTTAAATTCTCGCGGTATTAGAAATTTCACAGAAATTGAAGGTGGTTTTAACGGAATTAAAAAAACCGAAAAAGTACCTATTACTAATTTTATCTGCCAAAGTAAAATACTGAATTCATAATTGTTTTTTTAAAAAAATAAAAAATGTCACAAAAATTCAACGATTTAATTAACTCCGAAAGACCGGTTCTTATTGACTTTTTCGCAACTTGGTGTGGTCCATGTAAAGTGCAGTCTTCTGTCTTAAATACGGTGAAAGAAAATGTTGGCGAAAAAGCAAGAATTGTAAAAATTGATGTGGATCAATATCCAGCTATTGCCGCTGAATATGGAGTTCGTGGCGTTCCAACGCTGGCTATTTTCAAAGAAGGAAATTTACTGTGGAAAGAAAGTGGTGTACACGATGTTAACACCTTAACACAACTTTTGAATCATTATTTAGAAAATTAATTTTATAAATTTATTGTAAAATCATCACGGTCATTCAAAAACTGGAAATGTTCGCGATGATTTTTCAAATTTTCTAAATTAATTTTTGTCTGAACTATACTTCCTGCTTTCTCAGAAATTTCTTCGCCGTCCGCAAAAAAACAATGCGAGCTCTCTTTGTAAAAAAGATCGTTTCCATCAGTTCCAATTCTGTTTAATCCAAAAACATAACTCTGATTTTCGATTGCTCTAGCTTTCAAAAGATGTTCCCAGGCTCCAACTCTTTTCTCTGGCCAATTTGCAACATACAAGGCTACATCATAATCACCCAAATTTCTGGAAAAAACCGGAAAACGCAAATCATAGCAAACCTGCAACAAAAAACGAATTCCTTTATAATTTATAATAACCCTTTCGTTTCCAGGAGCATACACTTTATCCTCACCCGAAAATGAAAACAAATGTCGCTTATCGTATTGCTGAAAATTTCCATTGGGTTCAACAAAATACATTCGGTTATAAAATTTTCCATTTTCTTTGATGGAAACACTTCCACAAATCGCAGTATTCTTCCTTGAAGCAAAATCTTTCATCCAGTTTAAAGACTCATTGTTTTGATCTGCAATTTCTTCTGCATCCATGCAAAAACCGGTGGAGAACATTTCAGGAAGCAAAAATAAATCCGCTTCCTCATCCTGAAAGGCGTTTTCTATTTTTTGAAAATTTAGATTTTTTCTTTTCCACGAAATATCAAAATTTAATCCTTTGATTATAAATTCTTTCATTTTACTATTTTAAAATTTTCCTTACAGAATTCCCACAATTGCCTTTTTTTGGCTTTGTTTTTGTTCCGTCAAATTTAATACTAACTATTAAAAAATTAAAAAAATTATGAAAAAGTTAATTCTATTATGCTCAATGATTTTCATGGGAAGCATGCTTTCAGCACAAGCTTGGAACGGAAAAGGAGATCAGAAATTACAACTTGGATTTAACGGTTGGGGCTATGGAACGGGTATTACAGGAACTTATGATTATGGTTTAGGAAAAATTGTATCCGTTGGTGCTGGTGCAAATATTTATTTCGACGGGTACAGAGACAACAATGAAGATAACAACGTTTTTGTTTTTGGTAGAGTAGGATTTCACTTACAAGAGCCATTAAGTTTACCTGAGAAATGGGATATTTATCCTGGAGTTAACTTAGGAGTTTTGGGTGGAGAATTTGGTATTGGAGCACACCTTGGTGTAAGATATTTCTTCAACAACAATGTAGGTATCTACGGAGAATTTGGAAACAATGGATCTTTAGGGGTTTCATTCAATTTCTAAAAAAACATAAAAATTTATTTAATGACTCTCATTCGA
>JAEZWE010000056.1 GCA_023420435.1 Bacteroidota bacterium | reverse complement strand
GATATAGGCGATGTTTGGTAATATTCTTTCCTGATAAACCGGCCGAAGCAAAGCATTGGGACTGAATTTTTCAGGATTTTTTTCCAATTCTTTTATTATTTCTGTTGCTGAAAAAATTTTTTCTGTGTCATCAATTACAAAATTTTCACCATCTGGATCAATTCTGTTTCGGGTTTTGGACAGATAAAAAAGATTAATTTCACGAGGATTCACCTGAACTTTTCCATATTTTTCACGAAGATTTTCAACCTGTTTTTCAGTATTTTTATATAATGATTTTTCGAAAATTTCATTTTTGAAAATTTCCTTCATATCCGATTTCAACAATTGATCATCTCCGTCGATAATCATCAAGCCATACTCTGCAAACAGTCTATCTACGATATTTCTTGTTGCTTCTGCTAAAGAATAACCTTTTTTATAAGCTTCTTTCATCAGCAAAATAAGTTCCGTGCCAAAAACAGAATCCTTAAATTCTTGCTGAAATTCTGAAATAAATGATGAATCCTGAATTTCTATTCTTCCTACTGCACCCCCTTTTTTTCCATGGATTTCATAAAAATGATTTTCTGTCCGAAAATGATTAATTTCTTCAAAATCGTGATCTTCAGTGGCCATCCAAAAAATGGGAACAAAATTTTTTTCCGGGAAATGATTTTTCAAAAATTCTGCTGTTTTAATGGTTTGCAGAATTTTATAAATAAAAAAGACAGGACCTGTAAAGAGATTTAACTGATGTCCGGTTGTAATGGTGAAGGTTTTTTCATCCAAAAGCGAATGAAGATTTTTCACTTGTAATGGGGAACTATTTCTTTCAAAAGTTTGCTTTTTCAGAGCACTGAAAAGTTTTTCTCTTTGTTGTTGCGTGAAACTTTCACTTTTTGCATTTATTTTTCTTTGAAAATTATCCAAAGAAAAGGTATCCGTCTCAAAACCAGAAATTTCACCCGATAAAAAATCTTTTATGGCTTGTGGAATACTGTTGATTTCTTGAAATGGAAGTCTATCTATAATTTTCAATTGATAATTTTTAATGGATAAGGTGCCAAACAATACCAATATTTAAACGAAAATCGTAAAATGGATATCTTGGAAAGGTGTAAGATTTATTTTTCCAAATGGTTGCATTAAGATGTTGGCCTTCAATAAAGAAAAACATCCTTTTCACTTTCATATTAAAATAGGCATCCACAAAAGGTTTTCCGCCAATAGAATAAGAACTTGAAGATGGCAAAATATATTCATTCAGCACCGGAAAATAATCTCGCGAAGCAAATTTACTAAAGAAATTGGCTTTTAAACCGGTTTGAATTTCTGCCGCATTTTTAAATATTTTTCCCTGATAATAAATATTGGCTCTTCCCACAAAATTGGGTGCCGGAAAAAGTAATTTATTGGTTAAGGTACTTTGGAACAGAATTCTGGAATTCAAATGAAATTTTCCATAACTAAAAGTGGCATCGCCGCCAATTTGTGAAATATTTACTGAAGAACCACTTTGTTTGGGCATTGCCGTTTGATCGAAATAAGTAAAATTGTCTATTCTAAAATAATTTGCAAACAGGTTGGTTTTAAACCATTTTAGATTAATATCTCCCCCAATTTCCAAAATTGTTTGATTATCGAGTTGGGGAACATAAAAATTAAAATTTCTGTAAACTGAAGCGTTTAAAAGATAGCTGAAGGTGGGTTTAGCCGATTGAAAATTAATTTTACCATTCACAAAGTAATCTTTGATCGGTTCAAAACGGAATTTATTTGCTGAACGAATAAAATTTCCAAACTGTCCACCACGAGAAATTTCAAGAAAAGAATTGAGCTTAACTTTATCCCAAAGTTTAATTTCTAAATTTCCTACAGCGCCAATTCTGTTTTCTTTAATTTCTTCCGGAATGGTTTCTCCATTAACGGTTATCGCATTATAAACCCCCGTTTTTAACATTTGATATCGTACTCCACCATCAATTTTAAATTTTTCTTTGTCGAAAACCAAACTTACGGTATTACTAAAATTGTCTGAATATTTTCCAGAATTTAGCGGATAACCTGTTACTAAATCATTTGCCGAAGAATAATAGAAGCTTTCCACAGCATCTTGATTATATCGATACTTATTTCCCTGATGAAAAATTTGATGTCTTATTTTAAAAGGAAATTTTTGTGAATTAAAAGGCGTAAACTGATGAACCAAATAATATCTTCTATACCAAAATTTTGAATCTGAACCTTGCAAATTTACATCCAAATTAAAGCGGTTATTAATTCCTGTTGTTCCTTCCTGAAACAAATCGTCTTCTGCGATTCCACCATATTCCTGATTATTGACATTTTGATGCAAATAATGAGCATAAGCTTCATAACGAGAATTTTCAGTTTTATAATGAGCCGAAAACAGAGTATTATTGTTTGAAGCTAAAGAGTTTTGATACAAACCTTGAGAACGCAAGCCTAAATACTCTACTGCAAAATTAAAATTTTTGCCCACATTCTGCGTATAAGTGGAATGTAAAGAAGCACCGTTTCTCATTGCGTTATGATAAATAAAAGACGTTGTGGGTGTTTTTACATCATAATAACGAATATCATTTATTCCTAAAATTCCAAAAGATTTATTGGTTGGCAAAACACTAAGATTTTGTTCCGGATTAAATTCATAAACCAAAGGATTAAAACCTGACCCTATATTAGCAAACTGATGCTTCCCAAAGTTATCTTTGTTATTCCACTGAGAAAAAATATAGGTTTTATTTGGTGCAAGAACGGTATCTAAAATTACTTTTTCAGAAAATTGAGTTTGAGATTGGTAATCGTAGATGGTAGGTTTAAAAATTTTCAAAGAATCTTGTGTACCAGAATCAATAACTAAAGTATCTTTCGTAGCTGGACGATTCTTCAGATCCGTTTTGTTGACGGTTTGAGAGAAAAGAGGATAAGAGAAAAACAGGAAAAATATAATTAGATACTTCATGTGACTATTCATCTTGGTTTATCTCTATAATGAAATATTAGAAAAACTATTTATAATAATAAAAATATAACCAAATTTAATATTGCAAATATAATATTAATGCAGATTATTATTGATAATAAACATGAGAATGCATTATTAAAATAATTTTTTATTGTCAATTAGTGTTTAAAACTAAATTAAAAAAATAAAATAACAAAGACCCCGCTTTTAGCGGGGTCTTAATGTTTAGTTTAATATACTTAAAAACCTGTGAAAGTTTCTGTTGGAGGACCATTAAATATTAATGTTGAACCAGCTGTTGTAACAAAATAATACTGTACTTGAAGAACCATAGTTCTACTGCAAAAATCTGCAACACTAACTTTTGTTGGATCAGTGTTCATTCTAACACTTACAGGGTAACTAACTCCTTGATATGTATAGTTAAATCCTGTTAATTGAGATTCAAAAGACACATTTGCTTTAGAATCATAATCAATTACAAAATCTCTACCTACATCAAAGAAATCTCTTACAAACATTTTACCAGGTTGAGCTGGATCTGTTTCAATAACGAAATCTGCTTGAGGAGTAGGATCAATCCACCATCCAGAGTTATGAAAATTACCTGTACCAATAAAGTCATCAATTAAACATTGAAGTTTCCACTCTAAAGTGTAAGTTTGATCGAAAACAGCATTTCCTAAAGTAGAAGATTTCAATTTAAAAACTGCCTTTTTATTTTGACCTAACATAGGTTCAAAAATACGAACTTTAAAAGTTCCTCCGGTTTCACCTGAAACCAAATCATCAACACCTTTGATAATTTGAAAATCAGTACCTAAAACTGCTGTAGAATTAGCAGCATCTAATTCAAGATTCACTGTATGACTTCCTGAAACTCCTTTTAAGGTTCCATAAGAAATCTCAACTTCTTTAGATGCAGTACCAATATTCACGAAATCAGATAATGATGTCCCAAAATTGAAGTGCAACAAAGAATCACCATTATAAACTGGATCCGTATGATCTTCTCTACACGAGAATAACAATAAACTCGAAAATAAAACTAAGAATAAATATGATAGCTTTTTCATTTTTAATAAAATTAATAATTAATTATATCCTGGATTTTGAACTATAGATGGATTACCTAACTTTTCAGCTGATGGAATTGGGAAAGTAAATCTATGATCAGAAATAGGGAGTGTTAATGGAGCATTAAGGTTCGCACCTCCGTCGTCTGCGATATTTCTATCAATAGAAACTCCAGCTGCTGCGCCTAACCTTCTTAAATCTACATATCTGTGACCTTCAAAACACAACTCTACTCTTCTTTCCTGCAAAATATCTCTATAAGCTGCAGCTTTATCAGCATAAGTTGGTGTAGGTATTGTTACGTTTGCATATCTTCTTGCAGTTCTAACTAATCTAACATTCGTTGCTGCATTTACTAAATCATTCTGGCCTGCATAAGCTTCCGCTAAAATAAGATACATTTCTGAAATTCTGAAAACTTTAATATCATTACGCAAAGGAGTATTTCCTTTACCTGGATATTTATCAATAATTTTTGTATCAGCAGTTGAAGTTGGATCAACAAAAGCCTTTCCACGGATGTCCCATGCTTGATTATAAAGTCCATACAAATTCATTCCCATATCCAATAGTGGAGAACCGGCAATATCAGTTGTATTGGTAGTCCAGAATCTCGCAATATCCGATCCTCCAACAGAAGGTTCGCTAATTGAAAAAATAATTTCTCCCTGAGCTAAATCTGCAAACATTCTTCTATACGGATTTGTCGTAGTTGAAGTATAAAATGTAGAAGCTGCATAAGGTGCACCTAATGTTAAAGCAGGCATTGCATTTATAACTTCTTGTGCATATTGTTGAGCTAATGGATAATTTTTTCTGTAAATATACATTCTTGCTCTTATCGCATTGACAAGATTTTCAGTAACATACTTATATCTATTTTCAGCAGGAATTGTATTTTTAGGATCTGCAGGCCATAAATTAGCTTCAGCAAAGTTCAAATCATCTTCTATGATGGCATAAATTTCGCCATTTGAAACTCTTGGTAATTGTGCATTTAAATCTGGAACACCCTCTAACTTTACAACTCCCAATGCATTATTATCTGCCATATCCGTAGTCCAATAAGATTGTAGCTGTAAATAAGCTAATGCTCGTATTGTTCTTGCTTCAGCTAAAATTGAATTATATCTAAGAGTTTCATCCCCACTAGCAGGAACGATTCTTTCAGCAATTTTCAATAAACGGTTTACTCTGTTTATCGTAGTATAATGACTTGCCCAAGCACTTGAAACATAACCATTATCAGAATTTAAAATGTATCTAAATTCGCTAAAATACCAACCAGAATTAGTGGGAGCTATACCTGTCTCATCTGTAAACACAGAAGAAAGCC
Source organism: Bacteroidota bacterium (assembly GCA_023420435.1). Taxonomy (GTDB): domain Bacteria; phylum Bacteroidota; class Bacteroidia; order Flavobacteriales; family Weeksellaceae; genus JAEXBA01. The sequence continues at coordinate 5,507 of JAEZWE010000056.1, read as the reverse complement.
AAATCTCATTTTTTGTATCTATTGCTCCATATACATTTCCATATAAAAAACCTCTAAGATCTGTAACGTTTTGGATAGCTGCTTCTTCTGTTAGCTCTCCGTCTTGAACTATATCAATAGCATCTCTACACGAAAGAATTGTTAGGGATGCTATAATAGCATATATAAATAACTTTATTTTTTTCATTTGTAAATAAATTTAAAATTCAATATTTGTTCCTAGGGTTACTGTTTTCATATTAGGATACACTGATAGAGATGAAGCAAAGTTTGGTTCAGGGTCATAACCTCTCCATTTTGTCCAAGTTAATAAATTTTCAGCTTGAACAAAAATCTTCATTCCTCTTACAAAAGTACCATTTAAAGTAGATTTAGGTATGTTGTAACCAATAGAAACATTTTTCAATCTAATAAATGATGCATCTTTTAAAAATCTATCAGAATAACCATCCATTGCAAGGTTAGTTGCAGTTAAAGAAGGTTGAGATCCACCAGGATTAGAAGGAGACCAAGCATCTAACATATCTGCAGACTGATTCCATTCACCGATCGAAACAGGATCAAATAACCAAGCCATTGCATTATCATATTTCCAAGCTCCTTGTTGGAAGGTGAAATGAGCATCTAGGTAAATTCCTTTAAAATCAGTATTCAAACCAAATCCACCACTCCAAACTGGGTATGGACTTTTACCTGTTGCTCTTTGATCAACATCTGGTGTTAAAGTTTCAGTAGCATTACCATTAATATCTAAAAATAAAGCATTACCGTTAGAAGGATTCACTCCAATATAAGGAGCCATAAACCACTGTCCAACAGGACCACCAACGACATTTCTTGCAGTACCTGTTGTTTCTTCAACTAAAATACTTTTAATTCTGTTTCTGTTGTAAGAAGCGTTTCCATACACACTTACTTTGGCATTTTCATTTCTTAATACATGATATCTTAGTAATGCTTCAACACCACGGTTTTCAAGTTTACCATTATTACCACTAATTCCATAGCTTCCTGTAACAGCAGAAAGATTAATTGTACTGTATAATTTATCCGTAACTTTATTATAAACATCAACATTACCTTCTAACCTTCTATTAATTAGCGAGAAATCAAGACCTATATTCGCTTGGCTAATTTCTTCCCACTGAACATAAGGATTGGTAAGACCGCCAAAACCTATAGATGCAGGCAAATTATCATAACCGGTACCTGTAACATATACTTCTCTAACCAAATTGGTACCAACCAACATTGGGTTAGTTCCGAAAGCAGCCGCAATAATATTCTGATTACCAATCAGACCATAAGATGCTCTCAATTTAAGCATATCAAATGTTGAGCCTTCCATAAAGCTTTCTTTATCGATATTCCATCTTCCAGCAACAGACCAGAAAGTTCCCCATTTATTATCTTCAACAAAACGGTAAGAGCCATCTCTTCTTATTAAACCACTTAATCCATATTTATCATCATAATCATAATCAATTGTCGCAAAATATGCTAAAGCACCAGCAACAATTTTTCCTGCATTAGCAGTAGGAACATAATAAACAATAGGTGAAGAAGTTCCGTTATCAAAATAAACAGGGCTTGAATAACCAGTACCAGCTCCGAAAACCCAGTTTTTAGGATCCAAACCTAATCTTCTTTGTGAAGTTGAATTGTAATGTGTTTTAAGATAATCAACGTAAGCTCCAACAGTTAAATTATGCTTATCTCCAAATAATTTATTATATACTAAGCTAGTTACAGAGTTAAAATTAAATTCTCTTGCTTTAGCAAAATCTTCAAAACCTGGCATTACGTTTGGTAATTGCGTAGTTCCAGAAGTGGATGCCACCGCTAGTGCCAAATAATTCCATGGAGCTCTTGCAAAATTCGTTTCTGAATATTTATAATCAACACCTGATTTATTAGCTAAAGTTAAATCATCTGTTAATTTATATGACATATTCAGGTTGGTAATTATCCCGGTTTCTGTTCTTTCGTTAGGAATCGTATTTTTTAAAATATCTTCTAAAACAAAAATATTATTTCCACCATCAAAATTAGTTCCAATAGCATTAATTAGAACTTGACCATTTGCATATTGTCCAGAAGCAATGTAAGGTAAACCTGCATTTGCACCATGAAGTGGGTTTTGGATTGAATTATTTCTAATAGCGGTATTAGTTTCTTCGTCTAATTGGTGTCTTTTAGAAAAAGATAAGGCGACTTGTGCTCCGTAGGTAAAACGATCATTATCAGATCTACCGTTTAAATTATTTCTAAAAGTAAATCTTTTAAAATCTGAAGTAGCCGGTACAATACCTGTTTGATCCATATATCCCAAAGATGAGTAAAGATTCACTTTCTCACCACCAACAGTCATAGAAACATCATGCTTTTGTGTAAATCCAGGATTAAAAAATACTTTTCTCCAGTTTGTATTAATTGGGAAACTATTGATTTGCGCATCCGTCATTCCTGCACCAACACCAACTCCTTTCATTTGTTCAAGCTTTAATGCTTCTTGTGTATTGGAAGAATTATACTTATTTGTAGGCAATAAACTTATACCTGTAGATCCATTATAAGAAAACCTCATTGGCGCATTGAATCTTCCGGATTTAGTCTTAATTACAATTACTCCATTTGCGGCACGGTTACCATAAATTGATGTTGCAGCGGCATCTCTTAACACTGAAGCTGATTCAATATCAGCATCATTGATGTTTCTAAACTGCGTTGCATTAGAAATAATTCCATCAATTACATATAAAGGCTCAGAACCAGCACTTAATGAACCAATACCTCTGATGATAACGTCAATTTTACCAGAACCGGGCTGACCAGAGGTGGAATTAATCGTTAAACCAGGTGCCTCTCCTTGTAATGAATTCAGGAAAGATGTAGTAGGTCGATTTTCAAATTTTTCTGCAGTAACAGTAGTAGAAGCTGTTACATCTTTGGGTTTTGTTGCAGTTCTGTTATAACCAAGAACAACAACTTCTTTAATTTCTTGTGTTTTAAGTGTATCTTCTTTATTTTCTTGGGCTGATATATTATATCCCATGAAAAACAAAACACCTGCACTAAGAACTCTTAATTTAACATTCATATTAACAAGTTTTAATATTTTTATTTTGCAAATATGTTAAAAAAAATTAACATAACAAAAAAATAAATTTTATAATAAATTTTTCTAATTTTTCAACCTAAAATAACTAATAATAATAAATAAAAAGGACAATTTAATTTAATAAATGATAAAGTTGAAATGTTTGTATTTTAACTATCTATCAACATTACATTATCATACAAATTAAAAAAAATGATAGTAATCTTAATAGTAAGAAAGGATTAATGACTTTCAACGAATTTCATAATTTTTATTAAATCTCCTTCTTCACTAAGTTTTAGTTTTTGCTCTTTAATATACTTCAAGACAAAACTACTTTTATCACCAAATAAATTTGAAAAATCCTTATTATTCTTAGATATTTCACTCAATGTCTCGCCATTTAACAAAAAATATTTATCTGATAAATTAACAAATTTTGCCGGCTTATCATTATCGTATCCACTTTTCGCTTTTTGAAAATCTTGAAATTTAATACTCATTTTTTTTAATAGCTGATACTGCGAGCCAGTAAAAATTTTAAAATAATATTTTCCATCTGATAATAGTACTATTTTACTATTATCCATTAGATTTACAATATCATTGTAAATCTTATCCTTAGGTAATACCATGATTTTGCCATCTTTCACAAATTCAATATTATCGTGGTAAATATCATATCGTGTTAAAACAACACCTTCTTCATTTCCAATTTTTGATGATACAAAATCCTTTGTTAAGTATGGACTACCTTGTACATCTTCAATTTTCATATCAAAAACAGATCGAAACCACAAATCTTGCATTAGTTTATCGCCTGTATAATTACCCGTTAAGTCTTGTGTCTGAGCAAAACTTAATGATATAAGAAATAAAAAAATGATATCGAATATTTTTTTCATAATTTAAAAATTTAATTTTTTTGTAAAAATGTCCAATAAAAATAATTACTTTTTTTAGACTATTTTTTTATAAATTTTTTCGTTGTTTCTTTTCCTGAGGAATCTTTATAAATAAAATAATACATACCAGATGTTAATTCTGATACTGATATTTTATTGTTTGTAGTAACTTCTGATTTTATCAGCTTACCACTATTATCGAGTATAGAAACTTTTGCTTTTTTGTTAGATTTGTAATGTAATACATCAATAACAGGATTTGGATAAATAGTAAATTCATCTAAGGAATCTAAATCATTTGTTGATAAATTAACCATATTTTCTCCCGTAACAATCAAAGTAAAGTTTTGATTTAGTCCAGACAAAGTACCTTTATTCGTAACTGTAATGGTATAAGTTCCTATTGGGTTAGCAATATCTACTCTTTCAAAGTTATCAACATTATTAGTAGTTGTATTCTCTGCGCTATAAAAAGGTGGCACATTCTGCACTGTCCATGGATAAAATACTGTACCGGTTGATGAAGTAACTTTCACATCTAAGTCATTTACTAAATACTTCGTTGGCGGATCAATTGTACCGTTATTAACAGAACTTGTTGGTGCTGCAGGATCAGTCCAAGAGATTGAAATTTTTAATGGGGATAAGCTATTTGCCGTTATCGTTTTTGAATAAGGAATTCCATTGGACAAATTCTTCTCTTCAATTATTGATCCATTTAATGGTAAATTTTTGTCTCTAATTGTTTTAGCAGCCTTTTCAGCATTTACAAGACCCCAACCAAATTCGAAATCTGGTCCAGGATTATTACCTGCTTCATCTGCAGTATGCAAAATTAACCCTTTTACTGTTGCCGATCTCATCCAATTTGAATATAGCTCATTAAAATATTGTTGTAACAGCAAAACAACACCAGTTATCCCTGGGGAAGCCATTGATGTTCCACTTTCTGTTGCATAAGCTGTATCTGCTGTATTGCCTGTTGATCTTACTGCTACTCCTTTCATAGAAATATCCGGTTTGATCCTTCCGTCATCTGAAGGTCCGAAACTACTAAAGGATGAAATTACTACACTTGATGGACCTGTATAAGAAGAAACTTCATTGACAGCTGCTACAGTCATAACATTTTTAGCATTGCCATGACCGAAGATAAGATCATAACCAGACTTTTGATTTATCTGACTTAATGCTGGTTCAGTAGTTAAATTTCTACTGTTTCCAGCAGAAACAACTGGCAAATAATATGGGTTATTGTAGCAAATATTATCAAAATTTCTAGCACGTGAATCATAAGCTCCGAAAAACCATTTGGAATCAAGAGAACCAATTCCATAAGAATGGTTGGATACTAATAAACCGTTAGTTGAAGCTTGATCTAACATTTCATTCATGTCATTCGTCCAGTTAAAAGCAGAAACTGAAGAATTGAATGCTAAACCTCTAGCTAATGGATTAATACCTTGAGCACAAATTGTTCCTGCAACATGAGTAGGGTGATA
>JAEZWE010000054.1 GCA_023420435.1 Bacteroidota bacterium | reverse complement strand
GTTCCAACAATTGCACGAACCATATTTCTTAAAAAACGGTCTGCGGAAATGGTAAATTTCAATTCTGAGTTATTTTTTTGCCATTCTGCTTTATAAATTTTGCAAAAATTGGTTTTATTATCACCCCCAACTTTGGCAAAACTTCCGAAATCATCATATTCAAATAGAATTTTACAAGCTTCATTCATCTTTTCGACATCGAGCTCTCTTTTCCAAATTTGCCAGGAAGAATCTCTGGTAAATGGATTTTTTTCGAGTGAAATGTAATATTCATACGTTCTGAAAATAGCATCAAAACGAGCATGGAAATCTTCTTTTACTTCAAAAATTTGTTTTACAGAAATATCTGGCGGAAGAAAGGAATTGAGTTGATTAGAAAGTTTATCAGAAATGGCTTCATCAGAAATGGCTTCATCAAAATCAAAATGCGCAAACATTTTTTTGGCGTGAACTCCGGTATCTGTTCTTCCCGCGCCGACCGTTTTTATTTCTTTTCTTAAAATAGTGGAAAGCGCTTTTTCCAATTCTTCCTGTACAGAAATTTCTCTAGGCTGAATTTGATAGCCGAAATAATTTTTACCGTGGTAAGAAAACTCAATGAAATAGCGCAAAAGAAAAATTTTTGCAAAAATAGGAATTAAAATTTTCAAATTTTAATTTTAAAATGTTGAAAACTCCTTTGTTTTTGTCATGTAAATCCTTCTTAAAATTTCTATTTTTGCAAGCGTTATTTTATAACAAAATAGGCCTATGAAAAGATGGTATCTCTACCCTTTTTCCATATTGTATCACTTCGTAACCAGTTTCAGAAATACGCTGTACAATGTGGGTTTAAAAAAATCTGTAAAATTCAAAACACCCATCATTAATGTGGGAAATCTTTCTGTTGGAGGAAGCGGAAAATCACCAATGGTGATGTATTTAGCCGATATTTTATCCAAACATTACAGAACCGGTGTTCTTTCCAGAGGTTATGGAAGAGTAACAAAAGGTTATGGTGTTACAAATTATGACAGCAATTATAAAACGGTTGGTGATGAAGCGATGCAACTTTTCGAGCGTTTCAAAAATAGATTTGTGATTGGTGTTTCTGAAGAGCGGGTTCCCGGAGCAAAAAAATTAATTGAAGATATGGATTTGGATGTTTTGGTTTTGGATGATGCATACCAACACAGAGCTATAAAAGCCGGATTCAATCTTTTGTTAACAGATTACAACGACCCTTATTTTAAAGATTTTTTGCTTCCTGCTGGTGATTTAAGGGAATCTAGAAACGGCGCTCATCGTGCCGATTTAATTGTGGTTACAAAATGTCCGGAAGATTTAACGGACGAAAAAAAACAATATTACCTTTCCCGAATTAAACCCAGCTACAAACAAAAAGTTTTTTTTAGCAGTATTGTTTACGACGATGAAATTTTCTGTTACGACAGTCAAAAATCGCTTCCCGATAATAATTTGGCTTATTACGATATTCTTTTAATTACAGGAATTGCCAATCCAAAACCTTTGGTTCAGCATTTATCAAAGTTTTCACAAAAAGTGAAACATTTAAAATTTAAAGACCATCACAATTTTACAGAAGCTGATATCAAAAATATTATTTCGGAATACAAAAAACTGGGAGAATATAAAATTATTTTAACCACTGAAAAAGATTATGTTCGCTTGAAAACTTTTGATTATTTGCGGGAACTGGTGTATTACTGGCCAATAAATGTCGTGATTGACAATAAAGAAGAATTCAATAAAGCCATTTTTAATTTTGTGGCTTCAAAAAAATAAAAACTCAGATTGCTCTGAGTTTTTTCTTTTATTTTTTCAAAATTTTCTGATATTTTGTCGTTCCGTCTACATTTTGAATTTCTAAAAAGTAGGCTCCGCTTTTCAAAAAGTTCACTTCATTTTTTTCACCTGGCGATTGAATGGTGTTGATTAATCTTCCATTAAGATCTAAAAAGTTGATTAATTCGATTTCTTTGTGGTTTTTTACAAAAATTTCATTCTCCACAGGATTCGGGTAGATTATATTTTTTTCTTCAGCACTTACTTCGTTGGTTCCCAATTGTGCGGTCATAGTTAATGAAGCATATCCTCTGAAACTTCCTGAATGCGTTCCCAAAGCCAATGAACTTCCTCTTGCAAAAAAGATTTCTACAGGTCCTGCAGCGTTTGGAATAGGTTCGTCTTCAGCTCCACCATTCAAACTTCTGGTTGCAACAATTGTTCTTGTAGTTCCAGAAACGGTGTTACTCACCAAAGTCCAATCTTGCGATGAATCTGGTGAAGGTGTAACACCAATTCCGTTAAAAGTATAGTCCAATGCTGAAAAAGATGTGTTGTAGATAAACCCGTCATAACCTGAAGACATTCCTTCACCAAAAGCACCAGCACCAATTCCGAGATAAGAATTGCTGTTTCCTGTTAAAGTAATTGTTGCTGTTGTGGGAGAAGTATCCAATTTAAAAGTCATCCCTGTTGAACCAAGAGAAACGGTTCCTGAAGTAAACTGAGAGAAAGCCAAGTTGGCTATTCCCAATCCACAAAAAAGTAGTAATTTTTTCATAATTATTTCGATTTTAAAAATTTAATAACATTTATATTTCCTGAAGTTACTGCATGCTCAAAAGCAGTAATTCCCTGGTTGTCTTTCACATTTTTATCCGCACCATAATCTAAGAGAATCGATGCCAATTCCAGATTTTTACTTTTTATAGCCCACAAAAATGGGGTAAAACCGTGTCCGTCTTTCAAATTTGGATCTGCTTTTTTTTCTAAAATTTTTAGCACCAATTCTTTATTATAGTTCATGGCTAAAGCCGCTAAAGCTGTTCCTTCTTCACTTTTATAATTTACATCTTCAACACGATCCATTAAATATTTGGCAACTTCCACATTTCCACGATAACAAGCTAAAATTAATGGAGAAAACGTCATATCGTTTACAGAATCAACTGCTTTAGGATTTTTCTTAACAATCTCTTCCATTTCCGCTACCGTTCCGTTTCGGGCGACGTCAAAGACACTTCTTTCCTGAGCGAGTGCGAAAGAAAAAATAAAAAACAAAAAGATTGAAAATAATTTTTTCATTTACTGTTTTGTTAATACATATTGATAATCAACATTTACGGTTTCTGCTACTTTTTTCATCACCATTTTGGGAATCGTTACTTTATAATCCGCAGCTTTTACTGAAAATTTTCCACTGATAAAAATTTTACCGTCTTTCATATAAATTTTTGCTGGAGAAGAAATTTTATTATCAACCCCGTGAAAATTAAGCGTACCCGTAATCGTAAAATCCTTTGGTGTTTCTGATAAATTGCTTTTATTATAATTCAAGATTTTTCCTGTAAAAGTAGTTTTTGGATATTTTGAAGCTTCAGCATAGTTCTCATTAAAATGTTCTTCCATAAGAGCCATTTTAAATTTGAAATTTTTCGTCATGGCAATGGTGGCAATATCTCCGGTTTCGGAATTCAAAACCGTAACTGCTGTGGAATTTTTTGCATCTACATCTTCAAAAAGTGGAACAGACGCCTCAAAATGAATATTTCCGATTTTGGTAGTATATTTCTGTGCGGAAATCCAAGTTCCCAGCAGAATAAAAAATAATAGGGTAAAAAGATTTTTCATTTTTTTAATTTTCTAAAAGTCCGTCCGTTTTCCATTTTTTAATCACATCGATCTGAGATTGCGATAATGTTCCACCTTGTGGCATTTTTGATAGATCTCCGGAAGGTCTTTCAATTCTGTCAATAATATTATTAATCGCATTTTTAGTTTCAGCGTAAGTTGTTAAAGGATAATAAGCTGCGGCTCCTGAAACAGCATGACACGATATGCAATTATTTTGAATGATGGGTTTAACGTCTGAATCGTATTTCACTAAATTTGGAACAATTACGGTTTCAGAAATCTCTTCATAAGTTCTGCTTTCACATTGCTGTAGAAAAACTAAAGAAATTACGATGATTACTAGGTATTTTACATTTTTCATCTTTAAAAAACTCTGTAAAGGTTAAACCCAAAAAAAACATCTCCTTTTCCCCAGTTTCCAATAGCATTGGTATAATATCCCGCTTCTGTAACTGCTTGTGAATTACTAAATAAAAGCTGAAAAACATGTCCTCCAGTATCAATATCAACGCCTAAAGAAACCGGATTTCTATATAAATCTTTAGCATTAAAATTCACAAAATATTCCGCATTAATGGAAACTCTTTTGGAAATTTTATATCGACCTCCTAAACCTGTTAGAAAGTTGCTCTCACTTTCAATTAATGGATCAACCAAATTTTTATGGATATACGTTGGAGAAATCTGCAAACTAAACTCATCAGAAAATCTTCTGGAAACTAAAAATTGTGAAAGATAAGTGAGTCGATCAGAAAAACGAATTTTTGGATAAACACTTTTCTTAAGCTCTGAATTGATTCCCAACATATGAAATCCTGCAATTTCTAGAGGTAAATTCTTTTCTTCATCCTGCTTCATCAGGCGATATTTTGCTCCCAATTCATAGGTTTTCTGAAAAGTGCTTCTTGATAAATAGACCGCAAAACCATCACTTAAACCATAAATTCCTCCCAATTTTGTTGAAGCATTATCCAATCCAAAAAAGTTATCGAAACCTTCGCTAACATTTCCAAAACGATGCGCCACAATCATATAAAATTCTTTCTTCGTTGGCATTTTTGTGGATTGTCCAGAAACCACCTGCAATGCTTTAAAACTTGGCTGATAAATTTCTGAAGCTTTTACAGTATCTAATTCCTTCAGTAAATCTTCCTGTGAAAAACAGAAAAAACCAGATAAAACACTTAAAATCAGTAAAATCCTAAAATTCATTTGTTTTATTAAATAACTTCATAAAATTACTAAAGCCAAAAAAAAAAATCGGTGACTAAAATCACCGATTATAATATTTCTATTCCACCTTTTTGCTTGATGACGCCTTCATTTTCAAATTTTTTCAGAATTCTACTGACCACTTCTCTTGCTGAACCTAAATCATTAGCAATTTCCCGATGAGAAATTTTAAGATTACTT
>JAEZWE010000051.1 GCA_023420435.1 Bacteroidota bacterium | reverse complement strand
CCTTTAAATCATAAGAAATGGTGTCTCCTTTTTTCGTGATGAGTTTCGTTTTTAGCTTTACTTCTTTAATTTCTGTGGCTTCTGTATCCAAAACAAAATTCAAATCCTGATTTTGGTTGATTACTTGTCTTGTTTGCGTTTTATGATTAAACGCTTTAATTTTTAAATCAACATTGGATAAAGCAGAAGTAAAAACCACTTTATATTCCCCTTTTGAATTGGAAATTCCGTAAGCAATAATAGCATCACTTCCGGGTTCTTCAACGGTAACACTTGCACTGGGAACATTTTCTCCTTCACTGTTTTTGATAGTGCCGGAAATGGTTTTTTGTGAAAAAACAAAAATGGTAAAAAGTAAAAGGATGAATGTATAAAAACGCTTCATGGGTAATAATAATTTGATCAATAAGTATTCTACAAATGATTTTTGTTACAGATTAAATGATTTGATATATAAACCAAAGAATAATGTTACATTTTTATTAATTTTTTTTAGATAATTTTGCAACCTAATTTAATATAGATATGGGAATTCACTTAAAACCAATTGATGTGGTTGACGATATTTCACAAGAAGATTTCATGGAAAAATATCTAAAACCCAGAAAACCTGTCGTTATTAAAAATATGGCAAAAAAGTGGCCCGCTTATCAAAAATGGACGATGGATTACATGAAAGAAATGGTAGGTGATGTAGAAGTTCCTTTATATGATTCTTCCAAGGCAGATCCTTCTGCGCCTATTAATGCTTCTGCAGCAAAAATGAAGTTTGCAGATTACATCGACCTCATCCAAAAAGAACCAACAGATTTAAGGATTTTTCTTTTTGACCCCATCAAATTTGCGCCAAAATTATTAGACGATTATATTTCTCCTAAAGAATTAATGGGCGGTTTTCTGGATAAATATCCCAATATGTTTTTTGGTGGAAAAGGTTCCGTTACTTTTTTACATTTCGATATCGATATGGCGCATATTTTCCACACGCATTTTAATGGCAGAAAACACGTGCTTCTCTTTGACTACAAATGGAAAGACCGTTTGTACAAAATTCCTTATGCAACCTATGCTTTGGAAGATTATGATATCGAAAATCCTGATTTTAAAAATTTTCCCGCTTTAGACGGCGTTGAAGGAATTGAGTGCTTTTTGGAACACGGAGATACCTTATTTATGCCTACAGGATGGTGGCATTGGATGAAATATTTGGATGGAAGTTTCTCCATTTCGCTACGAGCTTGGGACAAATCTTGGGCTGTAAAAGCACATTCTTTATGGAATCTTACGGTACAGAGAAATTTCGACAATTTTATGAAGCGCCGATATAAAAAAAGATATATGGATTGGAAGGAAAAAAAAGCGGTTGCCAATGCTAATGTCGCTTTTAAGAAAGGGCTTCCAAAAAAATAGAAAATCCGCTTTTTAGCGGATTTTCTTTCTTTACTATTGTTTATTTTTAGTCGTTCAGTTTTAAAACAGCCATAAAAGCAGATTGCGGAACTTCTACACGACCAATTTGTTTCATCTTTTTCTTCCCTTCTTTCTGCTTTTCCAAAAGTTTACGTTTTCTGGAAATATCACCACCATAACATTTTGCGGTAACGTCTTTTCTTAATGCTTTAATGGTTTCTCGGGCAATTACTTTTGTTCCTAAAGCCGCCTGAACCGCGATATCAAATTGTTGTCTTGGAATCAGTTCTCGCAATTTTTCACACATTCTTTTTCCGATGTAATAAGCATTACTATCATGAATTAATGAAGAAAGTGCATCCACCATGTCGCCATTAATCAAAATGTCCATTTTCACCAATTTTGAAGCGCGGAAACCAATAGGATGATAATCGAAAGAGGCATAACCTTTAGAAATAGATTTCAAACGGTCGTAAAAATCAAAAACCACTTCTGCTAAAGGCATATTGAAAACCAATTCTACTCTATCCGAAGTCAAATAACTTTGGTTTACAATTTCTCCTCTTTTCTCAATACAAAGTGTCATCACAGAACCCACAAAATCAGATTTTGTAATAATGGATGCTTTGATATAAGGTTCTTCGACACGATCCATGATTGATGGATCCATCATTTCAGAAGGATTGTTGATAAGAATTGGTGTTTCAGGCTCTTTTTTAGAATATCCAATGTAAGAAACGTTTGGTACAGTGGTAATGACATTCATATCGAACTCTCTGTCCAATCTTTCCTGAACAATTTCCATGTGCAGCATTCCTAAAAATCCGCAACGGAATCCGAAACCTAAAGCCGCAGAACTTTCTGCCTCAAAAACTAACGATGCATCATTTAAACGGAGTTTTTCCAAAGAAGTTCTTAATTCCTCAAAATCCTCTGATTCTACAGGATAAATTCCGGCAAAAACCATTGGTTTTACTTCCTCAAATCCTTCAATTGCGGAAGTTGCCGGTTTTTCTGCAGAAGTTATGGTGTCTCCTACTTTTACTTCACGAGCATCTTTAATTCCTGAAATAATGTAACCAACATCTCCACATTTTATTTCTTGTTTTGGTGCTTGTTTCAATTTCAAAGTTCCTACTTCATCTGCATCATAGGTTTTTCCTGTAGCCATAAATTTTACTTTCTGTCCTTTCTTGATGCTTCCATTCACCACTTTAAAATATGCTTCAATTCCACGAAAAGGATTATAAACTGAATCGAAAATTAGTGCTTGAAGCGGTGCATTTTCGTCACCAACTGGCGCTGGAATTCTTTCAACAATTTGTTCCAACAAATGATGTACACCTTCTCCGGTTTTTCCAGAAACTCGTAAAACATCATCATATTCGCAACCAATCAAATTCATAATTTCATCGGTAACTTCTTCGGGATTTGCTGATGGTAAATCAATTTTATTTAGAATAGGAATAATTTCCAAATTGTTTTCCAATGCCAAATACAAATTGCTTATTGTCTGAGCCTGAATACTTTGCGCAGCATCCACAATAAGAAGCGCACCTTCACAAGCTGCAATGGAGCGAGAAACTTCGTAAGAAAAATCTACGTGTCCTGGTGTATCGATAAGGTTTAAAACAAATTTTTCGCCTTTGTATTCGTAATCCATTTGGATGGCGTGAGATTTTATGGTTATTCCACGCTCTTTTTCCAAATCCATATCATCTAAAGTTTGAGCTTGCAACTCTCTTTGTGAAACGGTATTGGTATATTCTAAAAGTCGGTCTGCAAGGGTAGATTTTCCGTGATCGATATGGGCAATAATGCAAAAATTTCGGATATTTTTCATTGAAAATTAATAGTTTGCAAAGATAGGAAAAAGTGGCTAAAACTAGATTTTAATATTAAAGCTCTTTCGTTACTTATTAAAAATAAAATTTCCTGTAAGTGAATCTATGTAAAATTCTTGATTTTTATCCTTTGCAATGTCCATGTGTTTTGATTTTTGAGCGGTAGAATCATCAATTAATCCTCCAACAACGCCACCTACAATGCCAAAAGCTAGAACTCCAAATAATGCATAATTATTGCTAACGTTTATTGGCAGCAACGCTTCACGTTTGTTGATAGTATAAAATCCTCTATTATTCTTTAAAATTTCAACTGAGCATATTTCTGAGCCATCCAAACCGCATTCTATATTTTTATAAACTTTTCCTAAATTGGTGAATGCATAAACTTTTCTTGCAGGAAATCTTTTACTTTTTGAATTTTCTGTAACTATTGCGTAATCCAAATTTCCTTTCTTATTAAAATCCAGTTTTTCAACGGTTCCTGATGTTGGCGTTTGGTTAAAAAAGCTCTCATAATCTTCATAAATTCCTTCTTTTACTTGATCATTTACTATTGCTGGAAGCTTTTTGCTATAAATTTCTTCAAAATTTTTCAGTTCATTTTCCGTAAAACTAATGTCAGATGGCTTTTTATGATAAGTTTTATGTATAAAGCGAAATAAAACTGAGTGGATATCTTTAACTATTGATTTCGACACATCTGAACCTTGATAGAAAATTAAAGTGTCTTTTTTGTAAAGAAAACGATATTTATTCTCCTTTTTTTGAAATGTTGAAGCTTTAAGAGAAGTAGCAGCAATTAATCTTCCATCCTTAGCTTGAACACGAACTGATTTTAATTGATGTAAAATCATAAAAAGCTGTGAATCTCCTTTTTTTCCATTATTATATTTCTTAAACCAATTTTCGATATCGGTTTTAGCATTTGTTTCGAAATTGATATGATTAACTACTTTGTTTTCGAAAATTTTTCCCACGGTTTCTTCATCTCTTAAATCGAGTACTTCCAAAGAATGATAATCCCTAAACATCCCATTGGAAATATTTAGATTGAGTTCAATATTATGCTGTTTTTGAGAAAATAGATGACTGGAAAAAATAATTAAAAAAAGGGAAAGGTATTTCATCATTGTACAATATTGCGTCAAAAATAATAATAAATGTAGAATCAAACGAGCCCCACAAAAAAATTGTAAGGCTCGTTCAAATATTAAGAGAAATCTTTGATATTTCTTCTTATTTTGAATATCTATAAACTCCCGATAAAGGATCAATATAAACTTCAAAATGTTCAGCTTTTTTGCGGTTTTCAGAAGATATTGTTGCATCTATTACAGTGCCAATAAGCGCTCCTGTAATTCCGCCTATTAATCCTCCTGCCATGGCTGCTGTATTGTTGACTTCTGGCTCCAATTCTAGCTTGTTGGAAAGCACATAATACCCTTTTTCATCTTTATTCATTTCTAGGAAACCAACTGGTGTACATCGATAGGCTTTACCGTTTTCTACATATCCAAAAATTTTATAATTGCTGCTTCCGTCTGTTCTTTTCACTGCTTTTTTTGGTTTTCCTGAGTCGTATTTTACAATGGTAAGAAGATCATTTGGCTTTTGTTTTACGAAACTTAAAAAGTCTTCATAAACACCATCTTTTAAATTCATTTCAAAAAAATTTTTTGTCAGAATTTTTTCAAAATTCATCAGCTCATTCTCCGTTAAATATCTTGGATTGGGTTGCTTTGTATACGACGATTCTATAAATTCTGATAAAGCAAAAGCAGCTTTTGTAGAAATTAGATCTAAAATTGGTGATTGTCCTTCCGATTTCCAATCTTTCTGTTCGTTAACTTGATCTATAAAATAAAATCCATTTCCTTTTTTTACAAAACTTGATAGCTTTTGATCAATCGTTCCAGAAATTCCATTTTCACTTTTCTGAATCTTAAACTTTTCAACAATTATAACAATTTCCTTTTCTCCTTCTGAATTTTTGTTGTCCCTTAAAAACCAGTTTTCAATATCATCTTTCATATTGTTTGTAGGAAAAACCAATATGTGATTCTTTTTAGATGTTGAAATTTCACCTATAGAACTATTTGTACGATGATCAATAACGGTTAAAGATTTTGTGCTTTTACTTTTATCCTTTATTGACATGTTCAACTTTACTTTATGGTTTTGTTGTGAATAAACCAATACAGAAAAAAATAATAACAGGAGCTTTATCATAAAAATGTTTTAGTAAATATAAATAATCAAACGAGCCCCACAAAAAAATTGTAAGGCTCGTTCAAACATTAAAAAAAATAAACTGATGTGGTTATTTATCTTCTTTGTCCTCTTGTGGCGGAATTTCCACTTTTTGTTCTAAAAGGCGAGTTTCCAGCGGTTTCTTTAAATTCTCGTTTTTTGTCCATTACTTTATTTCGCATCATTCCTTCGTTCTGAAACATTTGCAAAATTTGTTGAGGTTTGATAACTTTTTTAAATTTTTCACAATATTTTTTTCGGTTATCCAAAAGCTGTTGACTTACCACAAAACTTCTTTCCAACTCTTTTTTTGCTTCTTCTTCTGAAAGTGTAGAATAGTTTTCTTTTGGAACGAAACTGCTTTTTATCTTTTTCTGACTGTCCTGATATTCCTGATACAAATCTTTAAATTCCTGCTGCTTTTCCGAGGATATTTCAAGCTCATCCACCAACATGTTTTCACGGAATTTGTTGAGCAACTGTACTCTTTCAGTTGGTGAAAGGTTGTTGATCAAGTCTTTGCGTTGTTCAGGTTTCATTTTTCTCCAATCCGTTAATTCCTGCGCATTAAAAAAAGCACCGAAAATTAAAAAAGATAGTATAAAAATTGAGGTTCTCTTTTTCATAATTGCTGATTCTTCTTTTAATAATACAAATCTAAATAAATATCCTGATCTGCGTTTTTGGCTAAAGCACTAATGTCAGCTTCTGAAAGTCCTTCCAACATCTGTTCAATTTGTTTTTCTTTTTGAACCACATTGGGTGTAGATTTTTCAATTTTTGTTGCTTTTGCAGGAGAAACCTTCGTAATTGCAACATTGTTTTGGGTAGGAGCCGATTCATTTTTTTCAACTTCTTCAATATCAGAAACTAATAGCTTATAATTTTCCGAAGTTTCTTTTGGGGTTTGATCAACATTTTCTAATTGTGCTGATAAAGTTTCTATATTTTTTGCTGGTGCGTTATTCGTAGCAATTGCAGTATTTGCTTGAGCTCCCTCTCCATTCATAAAAAATAATGTTCCAAAAATAACCGCAACAGACGCTGCTGCTGCATACCACCAATTCATCTTCACCACTTTTCCAGAAGTCCTTGAAACTTCTTCAATTTGAGGTTGGTTTCTAATAGCTTTTTCAATTACATTATTCTGCAATTTCTCGAAAAAATTATCGGGGGCAGTGTAAATGTTTTTGCGTTCTAGTTTTTCAATATCAAAATTTTTCATCCTAAAGTTTTTGACAAAAAGTCTATTCTTCGTAATTCTCTTTTATATATTCTTCAATCTTTTGTTTTGCGTAATGAAAGTTGGTTTTTAAAGTTCCAACAGACATATCCACAATTTTTGAAATTTCTTCATAAGGCAGTTCTTCATAATACCTCATCGTAAATACCAATTTCTGTTTCTCAGGAAGTGTTTGTATTGCTTTTTGCAGTAATATCTGAATTTCTTCTCCTTCTATACCTGCATTATCGGCAACCAAATTTACCAAATGGTTTTCTGCATCTTCATCTGTTTTCTGCATTCTTTTCATTTTGTTCAACTGTTGTAAGGCTTCATTGGTAGCAATTCGATAAAGCCAAGTGTACAACTGACTATCCTGCTTGAACTGATGAAAATTTTGAAACGCTTTAATAAAAGTCTCCTGCAAAACATCTTGAGCTGTATCATGATCTACAATTAAACGCCTGATATGCCAATAAAGACGGCTCTGATAAGCATCCATCAACATCCGGAGTCCTTTTTCCTGACTCCTTTTCTCCTGCATCATCGAAATTATTTCCGCGTCTTTTAGTTTCATGAAATGCTTCGTTGGTTTGATATCTATTTTGCTCTAAAGTTAAAATTTAATTTGGAATTTTAACGATTCAATAAAAATAAGAGCCTATCAAAAACCGTGAAAGTTTTTAAAAAACATTTTTTTTTTAATCTTATTCATAAACTACAAATAAAGATTTCGTTTTCCGTTCCTTATATTTGTTTTATGAAAATTGTTATTATTGGTTCCGGAAACGTTGCTTATCATTTGGCAAAAGCTTTTAGTGAAAACAGTATTGAAATTTCCCAGATTTTTGGAAGAAACAAATTGGATTTACAAGCGATTTCAAAAGAAACTAATATTCCGTATTCTGTTGAAAATCTGATGATTGCAGATTTGTATATTATTGCAGTTAACGATAGTTCAATTGCAGAGGTTTCAGAAAAAATAAAAGAAAACAATTGTATTGTTACGCACACTTCAGGTTCTGTTTCACGTGACACATTGGTTGGAAACTACAGAAAATCAGTTTTTTATCCGCTTCAAACCTTTTCAAAATCAAAAAAACTCGACTATCATGAAATCCCATTTTTCATTGAAGCAGAAAACGATATTGATTTTGAAATTTTGAAAAATTTAGCCTCAAAAATTTCTAAAAAAGTAATGCGGGCAGATTCTCAAAAAAGAAAATATATTCATTTAACAGCTGTTTTTGCTTGTAATTTCGTTAACCATTTGTATGCAAGGGCAAAAGAAATTTCAGATTTCCAAAACATTCCTTTTGAATATTTTTTACCCTTAATAGATGAAACAACAAACAAGATCCATATTTTAGAACCAAAACTTGCACAAACCGGTCCTGGGGTAAGAAATGATCAGCGGGTTTTAAAAATTCATGAAGAAATATTAACCGATAAAGAACATTTGAAAATCTATAAAATGATGAATGAATCCATAAAAAAAATGTATGAGCTATAAAGAAAAATTAAAAAATATAAAAGCTTTTGTTTTTGATGTTGATGGCGTTTTTACTGATGGTTCGGTTTATCTTTTGCCGGGTGGAAATATGTGTCGCGTAATGAACGTTTTGGATGGATATGCCGTGGTAAAAGCTATAAAACACAATTATGTAATTGGCGTGATCACAGGAGGAAATGACGAAATGGTAAAACACCGGATTCATTATCTTGGGATAAAAGATTACTATCCGAAATCTGCTGACAAAATGGAAGATTTTGAAAATTTTAAATTAAAATATGGATTGAAAAATAATGAGATCCTGACCATGGGTGATGATATCCCGGATATGAAAATTCTGGAAAATTCAGGAATTTCTGCTTGTCCGGAAAATTCGGTTCCCGAGATAAAAGCAATTTCTGATTATATTTCTCCTATACAAGGTGGAAAAGGCGCCGTAAGAGATGTTATTGAACAAGTGATGAAAGTACAGGGAACATGGCATGAAGACAACACACAATCTGTTTAAATAAAAAAAATGAAAATTCTTTTAGCTTCACAATCTCCCAGACGAAAAGAGTTGCTTTCACAACTTGGATATGAATTTGATACGGTTTCTATCGATTGTGATGAAAATTTTCCCGAAGAAATGGCCGTTGAAAAAGTGGCCGGTTTTCTTTCAGAATTAAAATCCAGTTCTTTTAGAAATTTAGAAAAAAATGAAATTCTTATTACGGCAGATACGGTTGTTGCCAATGAGGGAAAGATTTTGGGAAAACCGTACAATGAAGAAGAAGCAAAGAAAATGCTGGCTTCTCTTTCAGGAAAAAAACATCAGGTTTATACCTCAATTACCATCAAAACTTCTGAAAAATCGATTACAAAAACAGATGTTGCCAATGTATATTTTGACGCTATAACCAATTATGAGTCTGAATTTTACCTGAAAAAATTCGCTCCTTTTGATAAAGCTGGAGGCTATGGAATTCAGGACTGGATTGGGATGGCAAAAATTTCTAAAATTGAAGGAAGTTTTTATACCATTATGGGACTTCCAACGCATCTAGTCTATTCAATTCTACAAGAAATATTAAACAAATAATTTTTTGTTATTTTTACTTTCCAAAATTCTCTTTTCTGCATAATAAAAAGAGGATTAGAAAGTTATAGAAAAGTAATGAAAAGAAATATACTTTACCTTCTGTTTGCAGGTTTGCTTTTTTCTTGTGCTGTAAAAAAGCCGGAAAAAAGAACTGGCTTCATGAAAGGTTTCTACACCAAATACAACACGCTTTTTAACGCAGAAGATGCGCTAAATACGGAATTTGAAACACGTTCTGAAGCGCATAAAGACAACTTTTATGCTCCTTACATCAATATTCTTACTTATGAAGAACAACCTTTAGGAAGCGAATTAGGACAAACTGTTGCCTTTAAAGATCCTAACCCAAATATAAATGTGGCTTCAGAAAATAAAGATTCAAGAAAAGGTTTCAATAATTCGCCTGATGTTTCTGAAAACTCCGGTTTGGAAACTAAAGGAGCTACCATTTTAGAAATTGCAGAAGCCAAAGCTTTAAAAGCCATTGATAAATATTCTGTAACCAGAAAAGGAAAAGAAGAAAATAAGAAAATTTTTGATGCGTACATGGTTTTGGCGCAATCAAGGATTTACATGGGAAAACCTTTACAAGCTTTGGATGCTTTGAATTACGTTTTCACGTATATGAAAGATGATAAAAGAGTTCCCTTAGCGAAGATTTATCAAGGTTTGGCTTATACAAAATCCGGTGATATTTTTAAAGGAAACGAAATTTTTTCGAATCTAAAAAAACAAAAACTAGATAAAGATTACGAAAAATTGTTAAGCATTTATTATGCAGAATCGCTTTTGGACTCAGATAAAAAAGATCTTGCCGTTCAAGAACTGAATAATGCTTTTGAACTAAACAAAAACCGAAAATTAAAAAGCAGAATTGCCTTTCTTAGAGGACAGGTTTTACTTTCGCAAGGAAAAAATGAACTGGCGAGAGAAAGTTATCTAAATGCTTACAAGTATGCTAATGATTTTGAATTTGAAGTAAAATCTCAAATCGAAATCGCTAAAACATACAATGGAAAAGGTGGATATGATGGGGCAAAAAAATATTTAGAAGACATCAGTAAAAAAGGAACTTATGCTTCCAGAAAAAATGAATTTTATTACGCTTTAGGTTTAATGGCCAATAAAGCCGGAAAAAAAGACGAAGCCAAGGAATATTTCAGAAAATCTTTGAAAGAAAAAGTTTCCGATCCACAAATCCGTGGACTAAGCTACTATGAAATTGGTCGTGGATACTTCGATGAAAACGAACATATTGCAGCGGGTGCTTATTATGATTCTGCCATAGCTGTAATGACGTATGCTCCAACAAAAACTTTATTGGAGGAACAATCTGCAAATATCAAAATGTTGGCTAAAAACTATTATCTGATTAAGAAAAACGACAGTATTTTAGCGTTGAGCAAAATGAATGAGGCTCAAGAAACAGCCTATTTTGCAAAATACATCGAAAAAATAAAAGCACAGGAAGAAGCAATAGAACGAGAAAAAAGAAGAGAAGAACGAAGCAGAGGTTTTGATACAGGAGATTATAATGCCAATTCCATTTTTTCCTCAAGTAATAATTCTTTTCAGGATTTTGGAACCGGAACCAAAGGTTTCTATTTTGCCAATAACAGTACTGTGGCAAAAGGCTCTACGGAATTTAAGCAAATATGGGGAAACAGAGCTTTGTCCGACAATTGGCGATATTCTAAAACAATGGCTTCCATTGGTGATGCCAAAAATCAGGCTTTGGGAATTACAGCTACCGTTCAAAACCCGAGAAGATTTGAGCCTTCTTTTTACATCGAAAAAATCCCCAAAGATGCCAACACTTTAGCAAATTTGAAAAAAGACCGTGATACTGCTGCTTTAGGAATGGGAATTATGTACGACGATTATTTCTCGAATCGTCCGCTTTCAACAAAAACTTTATACGATTTGGTTGACAATAGTCCTGAAGAAAAAGTAATGTTAAGAGCACTTTATGAAATTTTCTCTATGAATTATGAAAGCAATCCGCAACTCGCAGCAAGAGCCAAAGAAATTTTATTGAGAGATTACCCTTACACTTCCTATGCAGAATTTGCCCGAAATCCAAAGGCAGGAAATTTTGCAAAATCCACAGCAGAAGCCGAAAATGCCTATAAAACCGCTTTTGCATTGTACACCAATGAACGTTTTGATGAGAGTAAAACCTTAATCGATCAATCGCTTCAACAATACTCTAAAGATGCTTTAGTTCCAAAATTTGCGCTTTTAAATGCCTTTAATGCAGGAAAAACTTCAGGAAAAGAAGTCATGATTTTACAATTAGAACAAATTGCGCTGAATTACAAAGACACCGCAGAAGGTGAAAAAGCGAAAGAAATGCTGAACTGGCTGAAAAGTGATTTAAAAGTTCAAATGAGGGATGATAAAGGAAATATAATTCCACAGAATCAAAACAAGCCAAATCCGTCAACAAATAAACAAAATACCGGAAATTTGAATCTCCCTACCAGAAATAATATTAAAGAAATGGAGCGAAACAAAGCCATGGAAGAACAGCAAAAAAATGTTTTGGATGCGCCTAAAGCTCCGGGACAAATCAAAAGAAATTAATAAAACGGATTTTTATCCGTTTTTTTTCTTTTTTACCCCTTGAAAATCTTTCAAATAAAACGGTTCAAAATAAGCAACATCTTCAAAGTCATTATTGTTGTATTTTTCAAACGATTTTTGAATTAAATATTTTGCTGAAGGAAAAATATCCTTATTAAATTCAGCAGAAATTTGTAATATTTCTTGTGCTTTTTCTGCGCCATCTCCAACAAAAAGAATCTTCTTTCCTTCCAATTCTGTAAACGAGTTTTCCTCTAAAATTTTAGCTTCGGTATGAGAAATTTGACTTCCGGAAATTCCATCAAAAACAGCACAATAAACCTCCATTCTTCGAGCATCAACCATCGGAATTATATAATCATATCCTTTATTCAAGAAAGGAATAATCATCGTTTCTAAAGAATTTACCGCAATTAATGGAATATTTAATCCATAACAAAAGCCTTTTGCGGAAGATGCACCAATTCTAAGACCGGTATAAGAACCAGGTCCCATTCCCAAAGAAACAGCATCCAGATTTTTTAATGAAATTTCTGCGCCTTCTAAAGCCCATTCCACAAAATTGTGTAGCGATTCGCTTTGTTTATAATTTTCGGAAACTTCCTCGCATAAGCAAAGAAGTTCTTCATCATCAGAAATAGCTACGGAACAATTTCTGGAAGAAGTTTCAATATGAAGAATTTTCATTTTGCAAAATTAAGGTTTGTGCTAGAAAATCAAATTTTTAAAATTTTTTGTGAATCATTCTTGGTTCTGCCTGTGCTTTTGGATATATACAAAGTTCGGCAATGGAAACTCTTTCCGGTGCATTAACGCAATAAGAAACCGCATCTGCGATATCTTCTGCCAACAATGCTTCATAACCCGTATAAACCGCTTTTGAACGTTCTTCATCGCCTTTAAAACGAACCATTGAAAAATCGGTTGCAACAGCTCCTGGTTGAATATTGGTGATTATAATTCCAAATTCTGTAAGTTCAATTCGCATTCCTTCGGAAATTACATCTACCGCTTTTTTGGAAGCACAATACACTACTCCATTAGCATAAGTTTGTCTTGCTGCAACAGAAGAAATATTGACTACATGTCCTGAATTTCTATTTTTCATGAGCGAAATAATCGGTTTTGAAACATATAAAAGTCCTTTAACATTTCCGTCCATCATCGCATCCCAATCGTCGCAGTTTCCTTCTGAAATGGAATCCAAACCATGTGCATTTCCGGCATTATTAATGAGAATATCAATATTTCTCCAGTTTTCCGGAAGCGAAGAGATGGCATTTTCAACTTCTTTTCTATTTCTAACATCAAATTTTAGTGTAATTATTTCTGTTTTTATTGATAAATCTTCTGCTAATTTTTTCAAAATTTCTTCTCGGCGTCCGCATAAAATCAACCGTTTTCCCTCTTCTGCAAAACGTTCTGCAATGGCTTTTCCGATTCCGGAAGTAGCTCCGGTAATGAATGCTGTTTTCATTATTTATAGTATAATTTTACTCTTGTACTGTTTTAAAAATGTTATAACTAACTACAAAATTAATTGGCATCGAAAGCATCAAATCCATCTTCAATATGGGTGATTTGCAATTTTCCTTTATCATCGGGAAGAACCGAAATAATATCAAATCGAACCTCTTCTACCCTATTATTTTCCTGCATAAATTGATCTGCCGCAAAAACTAAATTTTTGATTTTTTTCTTATTTACCGCTTGATGAGGTTCCAGAAAAACGTCTGTAGCTCTTGCTTTTACTTCAACAACAATAATTTTTGAATCGAAACTGGCAATAATATCGATTTCTGCTTTTTGCCACCTGAAATTCCGGGCAATGATTTTATAGCCTTTCTTTTTCAAAAAATCGGCAGCAAGTTCTTCTGCTTTGTTTCCAAAATTATTGTGAGCTGCCATTTGAAAAATTAAAAACTGATCGTAACTTTCTCTCCTACTTTCATTTTTATTTTGGCTCCAATGATAAGAGGACGGTTATCAAAAATATGTCCATTGGGAAAACCAAAAACAGTGGGAACATCATACTTTTTGAGTCTGTCTGAAATAATTTGATAGGCAAAATGATCGAAACTTTGTTCGTAATTTTTATTTTCTTTTTCATCCCCCATATTGGTCATTCCACCCACAATAATTCCTTTTACTTTTCTGAAAACTCCGGCTAAATCTAAGCTTATCAGCATTCTGTCTAAAGCATAAAATTTTTCTCCAATGTCCTCAAAAAATAGGATTTTATCTTTAAAATCAAACGAAAATGGCGTTCCTAAAAGCGCATAAATGAGGGCTAAATTTCCTCCCACTAAAATTCCTTCTGTATTTCCGAATTTATTAAATTCATTTTTCTGAATTTCATAATAGGGCATTTTTCCTTTTAGAATTTGAAAAGTGTTTTCATAACCCTCTTTAATAACCCCAAAAGAAGACGTTTTAATAGTTTGTGCATGAATTGACGCAAAACCTTTTTTCAACAAATAACTTTGGATCACGGTATTATCGGAATATCCTATGTACCATTTTGGATTTTCTCTAAAATGATTCAGCTTGATACTTTTCAGCAAATGTTGGCATCCATAACCTCCTCTTGAAGCCCAAATTGCAGAAATTTCCGGATTATTTACTGCCCAGTTTAGGTCGTGAATTCTCTGTTTTTCGGTTCCTGCGTAGTTATAACCATTTGAAAATTTAGTGTACAAATTCTCACCCAAAACAGGTTCAAAGCCATTTTCTCGAATCATTTTCAATCCTTGTTGAAGCTGACTTTCATCCACAGATCCTGCAGGTGAAATAATGGCTATTTTATCTCCTTTTTTAAGTTTTTTAGGAAAAACGACCTCTTTCATCAGTTATCTTTTTTGTTGTGTTTTTTCAGCTTCTTCCAGCTTTTTTTCGAACTGATTGAATTTTGCAAAACTTTGTAAAAAAATAAAAAAGCTAAATGCAATTAAGATAAATCCTACCCCTTTTCTGATTTGATTAGCCAATTTTTCGGTGAGTTTATAGTGAAATTGTTTAGCTAAGGTAATTTTGAAAAAATCGATAACCAAATAAGTTCCCACCACTAAAGCCATATAAAGGAAAAAATCTTCAAAATTTGGATAAGCATTTCGCACAGAAATTACCGTTACCAACCAAAAAAGAACAACGCCAATATTCAAAAGATTAAAAAAGAATCCGTTGAGAAAAGTTTTAATATAATTTTGATTAATGAGCTTTTCTTCTCCTGCCAAATGCATTTTCGTTTTTGAAACGACCATATAAATGGCATAAACAAAAATAATAAGCGCTGTTATGCGGTAAAATCCCGGATGTTTATCAATGAGCTGAACCAAATCTTTACTGGCAAAAAAAGCGGCAAAAATGCATAAAATATCGGCAACAATTACACCACAATCTAAAGCTAAAGCGTGTTTTGGTCCGCGTGAAAAACTGGTTTCAATCAACAGAAAAAAAATAGGTCCGATGAAAACCAAACTCAGCATAAATCCCAAACCAATGGCAGAAAAAATCAGTTCTAGCATAACAGTTTAATGTTCAAATTTACTGAATCTGAAATAAAAAAATAAAATTTTTCTTTTTAAAAATTAAAAAAACCGGGATAAATTAATAATATCGGTTTAGTTTTTTTTATTAAAATCTATCTAATCAACAATTTTGAAATCCAATTGTTTTTGAATTAAATTGGCTTTCATCACCATTATTTTTACGGTATCGCCTAATTGATATTGTTTTCCGTTTCTGGTTCCAAAAACAGCGTGGCTTTTAGCGTCATACCTATAGGAATCATCCATCAAATCTCGTAATTTTATTAAACCTTCTGCTCCATTTTCAGGAATTTCTACCCAGAAACCAAACTCGGCAACTCCTGAAATTACGCCTTCAAAAACTTCACCGATGTGTTTTTCCATAAATTTCACCTGCATAAATTTAATGGAATCTCTTTCAGCATCAGCTGCTAATCTTTCCATAGCAGAACAATGTTTTGCTTTTTCTTCCACTTCATGTTTATTTGGGGATTTTCCGCCATCCAAATAATGCTGTAACAAACGGTGCGCAATAAGATCCGGATAACGACGAATTGGAGAAGTAAAGTGGGAATAATATTCGAAACCAAGTCCGTAATGTCCTATTGGATCTGTGGAATATATTGCTTTGCTCATGGAACGCATGGCAAGAGTTTCGATCATATTTTCTTCCGGTTTTCCTTTTACGCCTTTTAGAAGCTCATTCATACTTTCCGTGGTTTTTTTAGAATTTGAAATGTTCATTTTATAACCAAAAGTACCCACAAAATCCCTCAAAGATTCCAATTTTGCAGGATCCGGATCATCATGAATTCTGTAAATAAAGGTATTGTTGGTTCTCTCCCCTTTTCTGCTCAGAGAAACAAATTCCGAAACTTTTCTATTCGCCAAAAGCATAAATTCTTCAATAAGATGATTGGAATCTTTACTCATTTTGAAATAAACTCCTATGGGCTCGTTGTTTTCATCAAGATTGAATCTTACTTCACTTCTATCGAAAGTAATGGCTCCATTTTTAATTCTTTCCGCGCGCAAAATTTTGGCTAAACGATCAAAAATTAAAATTTCTTCTGCTAAATCGCCTTGTCCGGTTTCAACTCTTTCCTGCGCTTCTTCATAAGTAAATCTTCTTCTGGAATGTGTTACGGTTCTTCCAAACCATTGTTTTTGAATTTCGGCTTGATCATTCATCTCAAAAACTGCTGAAAAAGTGTATTTATCTTCATTGGGACGAAGAGAACAAACGCCGTTACTTAAAACTTCCGGAAGCATGGGAACAACCCTGTCCACCAAATAAATTGAAGTTGCTCTATCATAAGCTTCTTCGTCCAGCAAAGTTCCTGGAATCACGTAATGTGAAACATCCGCAATATGAACCCCGATTTCCCAATTTCCGTTTTCTAATTTTTTGAGTGAAAGAGCATCATCAAAATCTTTTGCGTCTTTTGGATCTATCGTAAAAGTAAGGGTATCACGCATATCCCGGCGTTTTGCTACTTCTTCGTCACGAATTTGGGTATCGATTTTGGCGACTTCATTTTCAACTTCGTCAGGAAAATGGTAAGGAAGTCCGTATTCTGCTAAAATGGAATGAATTTCGGTTTCGTGTTCTCCCGGAGCTCCTAAGACTTTGATAATTTCACCTTCAGGATTTTTCTCTCCGGGTTTCCAATCGGTCATTTTTACGATAACTTTTTCACCGTCTTTTGCTCCACCAATTTTTCCTTTAGGTACAAAAATATCGGTATTAATCTGTTTTCTGTCGGAAACGACAAATCCAAAATCTTTATGTTTTATAAACTGAAAAGTTCCTACAAATTCTTCACGTTTTCTTTCGATAACTTCTAGAACAGAGCCTTCCATTTTTTTACCTTTGTAATGGTAAACCACGATCATCACGGTATCTCCTTGGATTGCGTCTTTTACATTTTTGGAATGAACAAAAATATCATCTTCCATTCCTTCCACTTTTACATAAGCATTTCCAGTTTGGTTAAAATCGATAACTCCCGTTAAAGTACCCTCAATTTTCAAATTGAGGATATATTTCCCTTTTTCGACTTCTTTAATGGATTGCTCTGCTAAAAGTTTATGCAATGCTTGGATAACTTGCTCTCTTTGTCTAGGATTTTTGTAATCAATTCCATCGGAAATATGTTTGTAATTGTATATTTTCGAAGAATTTTCTTTCATAAACTGCAAAATTTTTCTTCCTAAATCCTGCAATTTATGGTTGTTTTTATTTGATATAAATTTTGATTTTTTTGGCATATAATGTTCTATTAATAATTTAGCAGCGCGATATTTTATCTACCCTACCTTGGTGTCTTCCACCTTCAAATTCTGTAGTTAGAAAAGTTTCTACAATTTCTAACGCAAGTTCTTTGGCAATAAATCGTGCCGGAATTGCTACCATATTGCAATTATTATGCTGTTTTGCTAAAGCTCCAAGTTCGGGCATCCAACACAATGCACAACGAATTCCCTGATGTTTATTTGCGGTCAATTGTACCCCTTGTCCACTTCCACAAACTAAAATTCCCATTACATTTTCACCATTTTCAATGGAACTTGCTGCTGGATGAACAAAATCGGGATAATCTACAGATTCCAAAGAATGGGTTCCGTAATCTGTTATTTCATATTTTCCTTCCAATTGTTTTTTAAGATATTCTTTATACTCATATCCTGCGTGATCTGCGGCAATGGCAATTTTTTTCATTTTTATTTTATTGATTATTTACAAATTTAGCATTATTCGTTGTATGGTGAATGTTATCCACAATTTAATTTTAGGGACACCCAACTTTGAAAAATTATAAATCATTGAAAATTAACTCATTAATTTATCTATTGAATTAATAAGTTATTGAATAATAAGTTTTTAAAAAACATGTTGATTGAAAGTCATTTTACTGTGGAAAACTCATAAAAAAAATAGTTTTAAAATTTCAGATAAAAAGCATAATGAGTAAAAAAAATGAAAGGATGATCATTAAGATATCAGAAAGTTTGGATGAGAATTCCAAAACTTTTCCCATTGATAATTATTCATAAACAAGAAA
The DNA here is from genome assembly GCA_023420435.1 of Bacteroidota bacterium. Taxonomy (GTDB): domain Bacteria; phylum Bacteroidota; class Bacteroidia; order Flavobacteriales; family Weeksellaceae; genus JAEXBA01. The sequence goes on along the minus strand of JAEZWE010000051.1, from coordinate 3,381 downwards.
AAAAAGTTTATGAACATTTGTGCAAAACCTCAAATTTTTGTTAAGAATCAATTAATTACAATGTTAATAAAGTATTAATCAAAAAAAAACTTAATCTTAAAAATAATTGAGTAAAACTTATCCCCATCATAACAATACTCAACAACAATATTCAATTTCTTTTTATTTTAAAAAATAATATTTGTTGATTATTGATGAATGGTGACTTGTGGAATTTTTTGTACACAATGTGAACTTTTGCTGATATAAAATATTAAATTTGTGATATTAAAAATAAACTTACTAATTGATAATGAAAACAATTAAAGATTTCAATTTTAAAGATAAAAAAGCTTTGGTTCGTGTTGATTTTAACGTACCGCAAAGTGCTGATTTAAAAGTAACCGACAATACGCGTATTGTAGCAGCTAAACCTACTATTGATAAAATTTTAAATGATGGTGGTTCTGTGATCTTGATGACGCATTTAGGAAGACCAAAAGGAAAAGTAAGTGCGGAATTTTCTTTAAAAAATATCATTGGAGAAATTGAAAATGTTTTAGGAAAAGAAGTAAAATTTTGCGATGATTGCATGGGTGAAGATGCTAAAAATTTAACTCAAAATCTAAAACCCGGAGAAATTTTACTTTTAGAAAATTTACGTTTTTATAATGAAGAAGAAAAAGGAGATAAAGAATTTGCCAAAAAATTAGCTTCTTATGCAGATGCTTATGTAAATGATGCCTTTGGAACAGCGCATAGAGAGCATGCTTCCACAGCAGTAATAGCTGAATATTTCCCATCAACTAAATTTTTCGGTTTACTAATGGCTAAAGAATTAGAAGCTATTGATAAAGTTTTAAAAAGTGGAGAAAAACCGGTAACTGCGATTCTTGGAGGTTCAAAAGTTTCTTCTAAAATTACAATTATTGAAAATATTTTACCGGCTGTAAATAATATGATTATTGGTGGAGGTATGGCTTTCACTTTTGTAAAAGCATTAGGAGGTAATGTAGGAAATTCTTTAATAGAGGAGGATAAGATGGATTTAGCTTTACAAATCCTGGAAAAAGCAAAAGCTGAAAATGTAAAAATTTATCTTCCTGTAGATGTAATTGCTGCTGATGAATTTAATAACGATGCAGAAACTAAAGAATTAGATATTTTTGATATTACAGAAGGATGGATGGGATTAGATGCTGGACCAAAATCAAATAAAATATTTCATGATGTGATTTTGAATTCAAGAACAATTCTTTGGAACGGACCTGTTGGTGTTTTTGAAATGCCTAATTTTTCTGAAGGAACGAAATCTTTAGGTAATGCTATTGCAGAAGCTACAAAATTAGGCGCTTTTTCTTTAGTTGGTGGTGGAGATAGTGTAGCTTTTGTAAAACAATATGGTTATGAAGATAAAGTTTCCTATGTTTCAACTGGAGGAGGAGCGATGTTAGAAAGTTTGGAAGGTTTGGAACTTCCGGGAGTAGCCGCAATTAATAAATAGAAAACAGAATAAATTTACAAAAAAAGGTACTTCATATTGAAGCACCTTTTTTCTTTTTTTAAAATTTAGCAATTTTGAGAAAAAAATGACCTTCATAAATAGGGTTATTTTTAAATAACTATTTTTTTTCGATAATATAGATCAAACTTGAAAATTCGCCGGTTTTTGATGCTTTAAAATTAGAAATTGCTCCAATAATTCCACCTTTAAGCCAAAAAAGTGGATTTTTTTTATATTTTTCACTCAGTATCGATATATAAAGTGAATCGAGTAGGAGAGGCTTTATTTTTTTTAGGGTCCATGAATTGGAGTTGAAAAATCTTTCCATTCCATTTTTTGAAAAATGATATAGGTGTCTTGGAACATCATATGCCGCCCAAAATTTTTTATAATATTTAGCATCATATGAAGTATAATTGGGTACCGCAATAATAAGTAAACCTTTGTTTTTCAGTTTATTATAAAATAACTTTAGCATATCTTCCTGATTTTCAATATGTTCGAAAACATGCCATAAAGTAATAACATCTAAAGAATCATCTGATAATTCTGAAATGTGGTTCACAAATTTTGTTTTGCACGATTTATTTTTTGCAAAATTTCTCGCATTTTCATTAGGTTCATAACCGAATGTTTCAAAATCATCTTCTATGTATTTGATGAACTCACCAGCACCACAGCCATAATCTAAAATTTTTGCATTTATAAAGGTTTCTTTTGCCAGTATATTTCTTTTATAGTTGAGGTTAAAACTTTGTGCAAATTTGTATATTTTTTCTTTTAATCCACCTTTATCTTGATGATGAGAGATGTATTCCACACTTTCGTAATATTTATCCAAATTATTAGGAATAGGGTAGGTCTTTTTAATTCCAGAAAATTCAGTATCCTGAATTTCAAAAATTTCATTACTTAAGAAATAATCTTTTACTTTCATATTTTTTGTCAATGTTTCACGTGAAACATTTAATAAATTATCTACCTAAATAAATGAGAAGAACATTAATATCAGCAGGCGAAACTCCGCTAATTCTTGAGGCTTGCGCAATCGTTTTTGGTAAAACTTTTGAGAATTTTTGTTTTGCTTCTGCGGATAAGGAGGATATTTTTGTAAAATCAAAATTTTCTGGAATTTTGATATTTTCCATTCGCTGCAGTTTAGAAACATTTTCACGTTCTTTCTCGATATATCCTTTATATTTTATATTGATTTCCGCTTGTTCTCTTACTTCATTAGAATAGAGTTCAACTTTTTCTCCAATTTCCTTAATTTCTGATAGCGTGGATAGATTAATATTAGGACGTGTTAAAAACTGAGATGCTCTATAAGCTTGATCTACAGGACTGCTTTCCACAGTTTCAAGTATTGGATTAATAACTCCAGGTTTTATAGAAAGATCACGAAGAAAAGTTTCTAATTCATTACTTTTTTTAATTTTTTCTTCAACTTTTTTTAATCTTTCTTCATTCGCTAAGCCAAGCTTATAAGATTTTTCAGTTAATCTAATATCAGCATTATCTTGTCTTAAAAGAAGTCTATATTCTGCTCTTGAAGTGAACATTCTATAAGGTTCTTCTGTACCTTTTGTAATAAGATCATCAATTAAAACTCCAATATAAGCTTCATCTCTATTTAGGATGAATTCTTCTTTCCCGTGAACTTTATTATGGGCATTTATTCCAGCAATTAAACCTTGTCCAGCTGCTTCTTCATAACCTGTGGTCCCATTAATTTGTCCAGCAAAATATAGATTTTCAATGAGCTTAGTTTCTAAAGTATGAGTTAACTGAGTAGGAGGGAAGTAATCATATTCTATGGCATAACCAGGGCGGAAAACTTTTACATTTTCGAATCCTGGAATATGTTTCATGGCTTTTATTTGCACCTCTTCAGGAAG
>JAEZWE010000007.1 GCA_023420435.1 Bacteroidota bacterium | reverse complement strand
TTTAAAGCTGAAGACATTTTATCTCCATACTTTGCTTCAAAACCACCAGCAGAAAAATTCACTGTGGAAACCATATCCGGATTGATAACGCTCATTCCTTCCTGCATCGAATTTCTTATTAAAAAAGGACGATACAATTCATTATCATTAATATAAATTAAATTTTCGTCATAATTTCCTCCACGAACCATATATTGTGAAGAAAGTTCTGTATTGGAGTTTACGGAAGGCAAAGTTTTAATCAAGCCTTCTATTCCTCCGGAAATGGAAGCAATTTGCTGCGCTTCTTTTGGATTGATGCTTACTTTGGTAAGGTCGTTACTTCTGGGACTTCCCTTTTTTTGAAAAACTACTTCTTCAATTTGCTGGGTTCTGACAGTGTCTTTTCTCTGTGCGTTGATGAAAACAGATGATAAAGCTGCCGAAATGATAATGACTTTTTTCAACGCTGAAAGGTTTTAATGGCTAAATTTATAAAAAAAAAGCCAACCTAAAGGATGGCTTCACGAATTCTGGTTAATTTTTGCAGAAGATTTTCAAGATTTTCCAGTTTCAACATATTAGCGCCGTCTGAAAGTGCGCATGAAGGATCTTCATGCGTTTCGATAAAAATTCCGTCAGCTCCTGTTGCAATTCCCGCTTTGGCAATAGTTTCGATAAGGTCCGGTCTTCCTCCCGTAACTCCGGAACTTTGATTGGGTTGTTGTAGAGAATGTGTTACATCCAAAATTACCGGAGAAAATGCTCTCATGGTAGGAATTCCACGAAAATCTACCACTAAATCGGTATATCCAAAAGAATTTCCACGCTCAATAATGGCGGTTTTCTCATTTCCTGAATCTTTCACTTTTTCCACTGCAAATTTCATGGATTCCGGAGATAAAAACTGCCCTTTTTTTAAGGTGACACATTTTCCCATTTTTGCTGCTGCGATTAAAAGATCGGTTTGACGAACCAAAAAAGCCGGAATCTGCAAAACATCCACATAATTTGCAGCTAAAGCGGCATGTTCATTTTCATGAATATCGGTTGTGGTTGGAATGTTGAAGGTTTCTCCAACTTTTTTCAAAATTTCGAGGGATTTTTCTTCTCCAATCGTGGTGAAAGAATCTACTCTACTGCGATTCGCTTTTTTAAAACTTCCTTTAAAAATGTATGGAATTTCAAGTTTATCTGTAATTGTTAGAACTTTTTCAGCGATTCTTAATGCCAATTCTTCGCCTTCAATAATGCAAGGTCCGGCAATTAAAAAAAAGTTTTTGGAATTTTGGTGGTGGATGTTATTTAGATGTTGGATCATAAAAATGTATAGTTACAATTTCTTTAAAATTTTCTCAAAAGTATTGATATTTCTTGAAGTAATTTCAGATTTCAAGGCTTTCTTTCCTAAGATTTTTCCAAAATCGGAATCCAAAGTATTTCCTTTATTGATTTGCCAATAAAATATTCCATCAACAATGATGGCTTTCTCTCCTTCCGATTTCTTTCCTTTTTCAAATTCCGATAACAAAATTTTCTCGGTTTCTTTTGTTGTGACGAAAATATAAATATGCTGATTATCCGATTTTTCAAAAGGACAATTTTCAAAAATCTTTATAATTTCATTTTGATTTTTTAAAAACATAAAAGCTTCATAATCAAAGTATTTTGACAATTCTTTTTCAAGTATTATTTTAATATTTTCAACATTCAATTCTGAAGAAAAAATTAAGTTTCCTGTAGCTAAAACAGCGGCTACATTTTGCATTCCGGCATTTTCAAAAACTTTAACGACTTCAGCCATTTTCATGTTGTTTCCGCCAACATTTACTCCACGGAGAAAAGCGCAATATCTCATATTTTAAAAAAATAAATTTTATAAAAAAAGCAGACTTTCGTCTGCTCTATTTTATTTGGTTACTTCGATCATTGAAGTGGTAATTTGATTTTCTTTTTCCTGTTGATATGTAGAATCAAAAGGTTTCATCACATCAAACAAATAGGAATAAAAAGGCGTAATTTCTGTTACTTTTTCAGATTCTTTGAAAGCTTTTTCCTTACCCATTAGTTTTAATTCTTTGACAAAATTGTTGAATTTTTTATCGATTGGTTCTAAAGATTTTACTAAATAGGAATACGCCTTATCTTTTTTCCCAACTTTTTTAAAGGCATCAGTAACTGCCGCAACAACTAAAGAATATTCCATTGGTTTTGACTTGATATTTCTTGCAGAAAATCTTTGCATTCCTGCATCTAAAGACATATAATAATCGTACTCCTCAAAGATTGATTTTTTCAATTTTTCCGCTAAATCAATTCCTTTTTGCTCTTGTCCAGCAACGATATAACCATAAACAATTGAACTTAAAGAACGTGGATCATTGTATTTTTCCACCGGAATTTCTCTGGTTGCAATGTCTAAAATTTCAATCGCTTTTTGCTTTTGTCCTGATAAAGCTAAAGCTTCCGCAGCTCTTGAAGCGGAATTTCTGTAACTGATAATGTTAGACATCGCAGTATCATCAAAATGAACATTCAAATTTTTAAAATTTCCCCATTTGAAATTCTTCACAACGTTATAGAGAGAATTGGCATCTACTCTACCCATTTCACCATCTTCTCGTTGCTCTGTTTTTATTGGAACCAAACGATAGCTAAATCCGTCGTACTGCAAATAATCATCCAGATAAAAAATATTTTCGCTGTCGTAAACTCCTCCATTAGAGAAATTGATAGGTCTTTTCCAATCAAAATGAGCCAAAATATCCAACAACATTAGATTATTTTTAAACATAGTTCCCCGTTGATAAGTTACCGGAATAAAATCAACCGTATTAGGAAGATCTGCAGCAGAAATAATTCCCGATTTTACGGCTTCTGCTTTATTCACCGGAATCATAAATTTGGAAACCGGAATAAAATTAAATTTATCGTAACGCTCTTCACCAAAAAGAAGTTTTAAAATTTCATCTTTTTGTGGCGATTTCTGTTTAATGAAATTAATTGCTTCTTTCACGGTCATAGAATCCTGTTGAACATACTTTCTAAAAGGAGCAAAAATACTTTCCGGAGCTCCTTGATCAATATAGTTATCCATAAATCCTTTCAAGCTTTCTGCATCAAAAAGTACGATTTGATCATTGGTTCCGTCACGATAATCTTCGTGTTTCAAAGAACTTGGAATAGGCATGGAATTGTAAGTTCTTCTTTTCACCTGATCAATATTCCAAGGTGTAGCTAAAAGCGTAAAATTCACCACTTTTACATCATCTCGAACTTGCGAAGTTTCCTGAAGTCCCCAAACCGGATAAGTATCATTATCTCCGTAAACAAAAAGAATATCATTTTTTGGAAGCGATTTTAAAACGGAGTAAGCATAATCGTGAGCAGCATAACGTTCACTTCTATCGTGTGGAACATAATTTTTGAAACCCATCATTAAAGGAACGCCCAATAAAATAATTCCTGCAAGAATATTTAAAGCATTGGATTTTACTTTCGACTGTATAAACCATAAAATTGCTGCAGCCCCTAAACCAATCCAAATGGCAAAAGCATAAAAAGATCCTACCATAGCATAATCTCTTTCTCTGGGTTCCCAAGGTTTTACACCGGTATAAAAGATAATTCCGACACTGGTAAGTAAAAACAAAGAAAGTATGGCATAAAATCTTCCAAAATCTCGATTGAGCTGGAAAAAGAATCCAATTAATCCGAGAATTAATGGAAGAAAGAATAAAGTTACCGTGCTGTCATTTTTGAATTTTGCAGGCATTTCCTTCATGCTTCCCACATTGGAGTCATCAATAAATGGAATTCCGGAAATCCAGTTTCCATTGGTGTTTTCCATGTGTCCTTCCAAATCGTTTTGTCTGCCCACAAAATTCCACAAAAGATATCTTACAAAATAATGTGCATTTTGAAAAGTAAAGAAATAATCTAAATTCTGTGCAAGAGAAGGTCTCTGAACATTGATTAAATCATAAGGGCGAACTTCCAAATAATCCTGAACTTTTATGGTTCCATCTTCATATTTTTGACGTAATTCATCGAATATTTTTCTGGCTTCAGGACTTTCAGAAATTTCTTGATTGTCGTAATTAAAGGTAAAATCTGGTGCACCATACATCGCAATGTAGTTTGCCATTACATCTTTATCTTCACTGAACATTCTTGGCATAAAACCAACATGTTCTTTTCCATAAACATAATTAAAACGTTCACCAACTACACGGTAAGTTCCTGTAGCTTCATCTTTTTCATAAATATCTCCTGTTTTTTGAGTTTTGAAACTTCCGTCTTCATTTTTCTGCATTCCTTTAGCATCAAGATAAGCAGTATAATTTTGTCCATAAGAAGTTGGCCAATCTCCATATTGTTCTCTGTTGTAATAATCCAACATTCCAATAGCATTGTCAGGATTGTTCAAATTCATTGGTGGATTTGCGTTAGCACGAATAGGAATTACCAACCAACAAGAAAACCCAATAATCATATAAACGACCGACAAAGCAATAGTTTGAAAAATATTTTTTCTTGATTTTTTGGCGTATTTAATCCCAAAATAACAAGTTGTAGCCAAAAGAATAAAAGCAGCAATAGTTCCTGAATGAAATGGTAAACCAAGTCCGTTAACGAAGAAAATTTCTGTTCTTCCGAAAAAAGTCATAATTACAGGGAAAATAGCTTTAAAAACAATCGCTAAAATCACCAAAGTAATCAAGTTTGCTATTGCAAAAGATTTCCAGGAAAACTCATAATTTCTTGCATAATAAATAAGACAAACTGCTGGTAAAGCCAACATACACATCATGTGAACTCCTACTCCTAAACCAACACAGAAAAATATTAAAATAATCCATCTTTCATTATCGGTATCATGATATTCGTTTTCCCATTTTGTGATTAACCAAACCAAAAGTGCAATGAACATTGTCGCCATAGAATATACTTCACCTTCAACGGCAGAATACCAAAAAGTATCAGAAAAGGTAAAAGCTAAAGCACCAATAGCTCCGGAAAATAAAATTGCTATTTCCTGATGCTTAGTAATTTCTTCAAAATCTTTATTCAGAAGTCTTCTTACCAGATGAGTAATCGTCCAAAACAAAAATAAAATAGTAAAAGCACTAAAAAGCGCAGACATAGCATTAATGACCAATGAATAATTTTCACCATTTCCTAACGCAAAAATTCCTGCAACCGCACCAACAAGCTGAAAAAGCGCAGCTCCTGGAGCATGCGTTACTTCCAGTTTTGCGGCTGAAGAAATATATTCTCCCGTATCCCAAAAACTGAAATTGGGTTCAATGGTTAAAAGATAAATGATAAAAGCAATTGCAAAAATTACCCATCCTAAAATGGTATTCCATTGCTTGAAAGTCCAGTTTTTCATACTATTTATTAATGTTTGCGAAATTAAGATTTTTAGCTGACTAAGCCGGAATTTTAACAATTTTTTTGAAATTAGGCTTAATATTTGATAAAAAACAATTTTTGATGATTCCGAAAAAAAGAAAAAAATAATGCAAATCCTCTCAAAACTGCAAGCAAATTGTTTAAAGTTCAATTTTTTTCGTACTTTTGCCGTTAGTTTTTTAGAGAAAATTTTGATAAAAAATGACGAATGTTTACGATAATATACTTGGTTTAATTGGGAATTCTCCCATGGTAAAACTTAATACAGTAGCGAAAGATATTTCGGCTAAGGTTTATGCCAAGTTAGAATCTCATAATCCCGGACATTCTACAAAAGACAGAATTGCACTTCATATTATTGAAAACGCAGAAAAAAAAGGAATTTTAAAACCTGGTTCTGTCATTGTAGAAACCACCTCAGGAAACACCGGATTTTCTGTAGCTATGGTTTCCATTGTAAAAGGTTACCAATGCATTTTAGCGGTTAGCGACAAAACAAAACCTGAAAAAATTGCCTATCTAAAAGCTTTAGG
>JAEZWE010000090.1 GCA_023420435.1 Bacteroidota bacterium | reverse complement strand
CCCTAGAGGGTGATTTTTACCGTAAAAAAAATAACGTAATGGTTACGTGATTCATTGATTCGGAATGATTAAAATTATTTATAACATTTTACATACAGGCAATAATTTTTAAAAAATCACTAATATTCAAGAACGAACAACTTATCGCCATTAGAATCTTTCACTGATTTTATTTCAATTGCAGGTGTACATTCACCTTCGTAACAATATTCAGAAGAGTTAATATACAAATTGTAATCTTCCCCACAAACCGAAACGATTATAAATATAGTTTTTAGATTTGGGAAAGATGAAACAAAGCAAATTTACAGAGGTTCAGATCGTGAAGATATTGTGTGAACAAAATCAGGGAAAAACGGTGAATGAAATTTGCCCTGACTATGGAATCAGCCAGCCAACTTTTTACAAGTGGAAGAGCAAATACGGAGGTATGGAAGCACACCAACTGTCACAACTCAAAAATTTTGGAAACTTTGGGCAGTCTAAAATATGAACCCCTAAAACCCATTTTAGCAGAATATCTTTTCAAAAACAAAGAAAACGATTATTACACTTCCAAATATGCCGCTTTAGGTTTACTGCATTTCGATTGCTCAGAATTTCAATATGAAATACAAAATGAAATCGAAAAATTTTATGGACAAAACCTTTTCCCGGAGTTTTTTCCGGCTTTAGTTTGTAAACTTGATAACAACGAAGAAATTCTGGAAAATTTGTACAATTTAGGAAATGAAGATGCTTCAACGGATTGCAATGCAGGCATTATTTTAGGTTTTTCACTTTGTGGAGATTTGGGAAGTAACTATTTTCAAATAGCACTGTTCAATCCCAATTGGGAAGCCGGTTATTCCAGTACAGGAACCCTGCATTTCACTTATCAAGGTTTAAAATATTTGAATATTTCCTTTAAAGAACTCTTTCAAGAAGTAAAAAATAGGGAATCTGAAAACGAGCAATCCTATGCATTACAAACTTTCCTAGAATTACTGGGAAAAAGAATCGAAGATGTAGAAACAAACCCGCAGGAAAGCTTAGTAAATCTCTATAATTTGTTCTTTAGTCGAACTTCTGAGAATGTTGTAATTACATTAAATGAACTTTCAGAAAAATTCGATAAAACGGAACAAGTTGATGAACTTCAGAAACTGATTGAGCTAAAAATGGAGGAAGAAATTATTCTGAAAAACTACTTCAAATAATTCGTTAAAGGATGCTTTTGTCTTTTTAATTCTTCTACAAATAACTTTGCAATTTCAGTTGCTCCCAAAACTGAAAGATGGGTATTATCTTCAATACCTTTTGGGATATAAGCGTTTTCATTGGGTGCAAAATGCAAATGCAGTTTTTTAGAATTTTCAACACCATATTTTTTTTCTAAATTTTCGGTGAGATATTGCATATCGAAAAAAGCAACTTTTTCATCTTGTGCCACCAATCTTGCCTGCAATGTATAATTTCCGTGCGCATCCAACAAAACACCCTGTTCATTGAATTTTCTTCTTGCAATGGAAGAAAATAAAATCGGAATAGCCCCTTTTGCTCTGGCTTCTTCGATGTAATGGATCAAATTATACCGATACGAAGTTTGCGGATTGGTATATCTTGTAGAATCGGTTTCTTTACCGTCATTATGCCCAAACTGAATGAAAAGATAATTTCCCGGTTTTATAGAATCAATCACTTTTTTCCAATGTCCCAAATCCCGAAAACTTTTTGTACTTCTTCCATTCACGGCATGATTGTGGATTTCGACCTGGGAATTAAAAAAAGGTCCCAAAACCTGCACCCAACCTCTTTCCGGATTTTTATCAGGATCAGGTTTATTGGCCATGGTGGAATCGCCAATGGTATAAATGATGATTTTACCCGATTTATTTTTGATGCTTTCTGAAGTTTTGCAGCTCACTAAAAATAAAAATGAAAGCCATAGAATTTTACAAATTTTCATACCAATGAGGATTTTGCTGGTCTTTTAAAATATTTTTTTTGGTGTATTTTTTCATTTGCTTTTTGGAAAGTTGATGTGACCATTTTACCCTTTTGGAAATGTCAGAACCTTCTCCCAAATTCCCGAATTCTGCATAAAAAGTAGTTTTTTCAGCTTCCGGTTTTTTCCAGTTTTCCCAACCTTCAGGAAGAATATGTTGGTCTAAATGACAATTAATGAAAACGGTTTTCGCAAAAATCCGCCAAGGCCGCCCTAAAAAAACTTGATTTACATGTTTATCTGCAGACAAAACACAATTCTTAAAAATAAAACCAAATTCAGTATTTTCGGGAGTTGAAGCTGCCGTAATGTAGGAATTTTTCTTGCTTCGAATTTCACAATTTTCAAAAAAAGAAGTCGCATTTCCAAAAATAAAATCGCTGGTACCTTCGATATAGGAATCTTTCACAAACACCTTTCCTTCACCGCCCAAATACAAAGTATCCTGATTTCCTAAAAGTTTACAATGAACTACTGCTACTCTTTTAGAAATAACACTCAAAGCAATAGCTTGTCCAATATCACCTGCTGTATTTTCTATGGTTAAATTTTTTAAAACCGTATCATGAGCTTCCACCAAAACAGTCGGAGTAAAAAAAGTTGAATTGCGTCCCAAATCGATTTTCTTGAAATAATCATCAAATGTAATGATGGTTTTTTCACGATTTTCTCCGATAAGTTCGATGTTGGGATTCCATTCATGAATTTTAATTTTTTCTTTATAAATGCCGTTTTTAATAAAAATCACTTTCTTATGATACGGAAAAGCCGGCGTTAAATTAATCGCTTCCTGAATGGTTTTGAAATCGCCATCGCCGTTTTTGGAAACGACCACCGTATCCTTTTCCTGAGAAAGAAAAAAAACAGAATTTAAAAGGCAGAAAAGAAAAAAAAATTTAAAATTCAAAATTTAAAATTTAAAAAAATTATTTCTGAATATCCGCTTTTAATCATAATATGCTAAAAATGAATCTCTATGCACTCTGTATCTCGGTGGTTAATTTTTATTAAAAACACAGTGAAACGGCGTTCACAGGAGATTGATACATTTAATGATTTCTTTCGATTTCAGAGTAAAGACATTTTATTAGTAAAAAACGGATAATCATTAAATTATTTGTCCAATTCCAAAGCAGCCAAAATAAAAGGTCCGGTTGCTTTTGGGTCGTTATCTTTCTTCTTTTCGTTTACATAATATTGAAAAGAACCGTCACGAAACGGATTTCCT
>JAEZWE010000083.1 GCA_023420435.1 Bacteroidota bacterium | reverse complement strand
GGAATGACTTTTAAAGTAGGTAACTTTTCCGAATAAATCTTTGCGGACTTTTCATGAATTTGCTGGGAAAGAGATTCTTTAACATTGGTTAAAATATCATTAAGATTTATTTTTTCGAAAACCTGTTCCGTTTTGGTAGTTCTGGAAAATTGTAAAAGATCATTAATTAAAGTACGCATTCTTCGAGCAGAATTTTGCATTCTTTCCACGTATTGTTTTCCACTGTCTGAAAGGTTTTCAAAATCTTTTTCGTGAAGTCTGGAAATAAAGGTTTCAATTTTGCGCAAAGGTTCCTGCAAATCATGACTGGCGACGTAATTGAATGCCTGCAACTCTTTATTGGTGGCTTCCAGAATTCGGTTTTTCTCCAAAATATCATGCTGGGATTTCATTTCTTCGGTGATATCTTCTGTAATTACCAAAAAATAATCGCCTACTTCTTGATCATGAATAATTTTACTGGTGCTACTTACATAACGAAGTTCCTGGGTATCATTTTTAAAAATCCGGTAATAAAAAGGAGCTACAAATTCTTTTTTATACATTTTCGCCACTTTTTCTTGTACCAATTTTAAATCATCAGGATGTATGGTGGTAAAAAAACTTTTTAATTCCGGCTCCACTTCATTAGGTTCGAAACCAAAAATTCTGAAAAGATTATCCGAAAAATTAAACCGATCTTCATGAATAAACCATTGCCAAGTTCCAAAAATTCCTATTTTTTCTGCTTCAGTATAGGTTTCATTGGTAATGCTTAAATTTTTATTTTGCTCCGTTAAAGACCAATTTACACTTTCCAGTTTTAATTGATTTTCAATATCATGGGTTACATCATTGGTAATTCCAAGAACCACTTTTTCTCCGGAAACCATTTCTACGGTTTTTGCCGTGGTTTGAAAATGCCTTAGTTCTCCATCTTTTCTAATGGCTCTAAAAACAAAAGTGGGGCTTTTTCCTTCCAGCAGTTCGTTGGTTTTTTCGTTTACCATTTTCAAATCTTCAGGATGTGCGTGTTTTGAAAAAAAATCGAAATGAGGAACGACACTTTGAGGTTCATAACCCAATAGACGATATTCATTATCCGAAAAAACAAATTCTTTTTTGGTTTTGTTCATCAACCAAATGCCGTAATTTCCTACTTGTTCTGCCAAATTGGAACTGTTGAGCGAAATTTTCAGTTCCCGGTTTACCTGTTTATGATGTTTTACGTCGGAATTTATTTTATAGTACGCAAAACCCAATAAACCAAGGGAAAAAATGGAAATGATATAGAGATAAAACGGGGTGGATTTCTGACTGAACAAATAGTCGTTTTTCCGTTTTTCCAAAAGTTGTTTTTCAATTTGCATCATTTCCTCCACTTTCTCCTGAATGCTGGACATGACGTTTTTTCCTGCCAAAAGATAAAGCTTCATATTATCCGGTTCTGCTAGACTTCCGCGATATTCTGAGAAGGTTTGACTGATAATTCGTTGCTTATAATCTACCATATCATTCAGAAGATCCATATTTTCAATCTGTTCCGGATTTTCTGAAACCATGCTATAAATTTCCTTTTGCAGGGCATCAATTTCTATAAATCGGTCTTTTATTATTTTTTCGGACTCGGCATCTCTTACCAAAATAAAATTTCTTCTTTCGGTTTCAATATCTTTGAGATCGGAATAAAGCTTCTGAAGTCTCAGCGAAACTTCGTAAGTATGGGTAAACTTACTTGAATTTTCGGAAAGTTTTTCGAGATGTTTGTAGGTAAGTCCCATCAAAAAAAAGATGAGCGCCGTTGCCACAATAAAAATCAGGGTAAGTAAAAAAGAAGATTTATCGAAAATGATTCTTTTCATACATTACATTCTAAGCAGAAAATTGTCTTTGTTGAGGCCGGAAGTTTGATATTGCCAGTTTATGGTTACGACATCAGAAAGCACTTTTTTCAGCATATTGAAATCGCTTGGTTTTTTAATGTAAATATTGGCACCGCTTACAAAAGTTTCTTCAATATGTTCTTCCGATGAAGAAGTTGAATAGATGGCTACGGCAATATTGCTGAATTTTGGGTTGGATTTAATTTCCTGAAGACATTCAATTCCATTTTTTTTAGGCATATTCAAATCTAAAAATAATATTTCCGGAAGTATTGAATCTTCATCATTAAGATAATCCATTAAAGCGGCACCATCATTATAGGTTTGCACTTTTGTATTTATTTTCAGTTCATCAAAAGCGTCGGTAAAAAACAATCTGTCATCTTCATCGTCGTCTGCAAGGATAATGTGCATATATTCTTTATTCATTTTTCAATTTTTTACAATTTGTTGGCTAATTCTCTTCTTTTGGTAATAATTTTTTGAAATTGAGACGGCGTAATACCGGTGGTGTTTTTAAACTGTGTACTAAGATGCGCCACACTGGAATAACTTAAACGGTAAGCAATTTCGGTAAGGGTTAATTTATCATTGACAATAAGTTGTTTGGCATGTTCAATTTTTTGCATAATGATAAAATTTTCAATGGAGGTATAGGTAACTTCCGAGAAAAGATTGGATAAATATCCGTAACTGTGATTCAGTTTTTCCGCAAGATATACAGAAGCTTTTACATTGATATCTTTTTCGGAAAAAACCATATCCACAATGGTATCTTTTATTTTTTGTACCAAGGCGGTTTTTTGGTTTTCTATAATTTCAATACCATATTCTGTAAGGTTGCCAGTTAAGGCTTTCATTTCTTCTTTAGAAACCTGTTCCAAAAATTCTACCTCTCCAAAACTGGGAATTCTGTATTTTAATCCTTTTTCGTTTAACTTTTCCTCAAGGATTTTTCTGCAAATAGTATTAAAATCAAATTTTAAATAAATCTTCATATACTTTTATAAAGTTGTTATGGGTAAAGGTAAATAAAAATTATTTACAAAATCTTATTTTACTGTAAAATAGAATATCTTTCATAAAAAAGCAAATTCCTGTAAAAAATCACAGGAATTTACCTCAAATGATAAAAAAATATAATGATGAAAAAAATGTTATTTTAGGAAAACGTAGCAGTTATCGTTCATATCCTGCTTAATTTTCAATGAAAATCCACGCTTCAGTTTTTCGTAAACACATTTGCAGTGATGTTGCAAAGTAGTGTATTCTGAATTAAAATCATCGGACGCAAAAACCATATTCCGTATACATTTTTCTTCTAACACCAAACTGTTTTCGTGATATTTAAGACAAGAAATTCCAAATTTCCTGTAAAGGTTTAAAAAATAATCTTCAAAAAAATCGAGCCTGTTCATGTTTATTTTTAGTTTTTTTGAATTCACTGCTTCACAAAATTGCAGTCTTTACTCTTTTTTTATTTTACAGAATTTGTTTTCGTTTTTATATAATTATCAAAAATTGAATTCCATCAAATAATCATCCATAAAAAAGCCATTATCAATATCGAACATTCCTTCATCATAAATTTCAAAGCCCTGTTTTTCATACATTTTCTGTGCTCCATTGTTTTTGTTGACATTGAGGATAATTCTATTATCTTCATTTTCCAAAACTTTGTCTTTAAGAAAATTGAGGGCGATTTTGCCATAACCATTTCCTTGGGATTCCGGCAAAAGATATAAACGGTGAAGTTTGGTGGTTTTTTTTTCATAATGATACTCAAAACCGATAAAACCAATTTTATGCTTTTCTACTTCCAAAAAATAATATTGATAGTTTGGATTTTTAATATGATTCAGAATTTCTTTTTGGGAATACATGGTTTTCAACATATATTCAATTTGTTCGGGAGATAAAATTTCTGCATAAGCATCCAACCAAGAAGCTCTGGCTAATTTGCGGATTTGTTCCACCTGATTTTCGGATACTAAAAAAAATTCCATATTCAAAATTACAAAAAAATGAAACCCTTTTCAGTGTTTCATTTTAAATAATTGTTATTTTATTGAATAATTAAATTTTCATCATTTCTGCTTTAATTTTAGTTTGCAAACCTTCTGAAGCCACTACTAAAGGCAATCTCAAATAATTTTTAATAATTCCCATTTCTGCCAGAACCGTTTTTATCCCACAAGGATTTCCTTCTGCGAAAATTAAACGGGTAATTTCCACCAATTTATTATGGATTTCGTAGGCTTCTTTCACCTTTCCGTCAAAAGCCAATTGCACCATGGTAGAAAATTCTTTAGGGTACGCTTGTCCAATCACCGAAATTACACCATCTCCACCAGCCAAAGTTACCGGTAAAGTGTATTCATCATCTCCTGAAACCAAAGAAAAGTTGGCCGGTTTATTTCTTACGATATCAAAATATTGTAAAATGTTGGGCGCCGCTTCTTTAATCATAAACAAATTCGGAAATTCGTTCGCCAAACGTAATGTGGTGGAAGCTTCAATATTTTGTCCTGTTCTGGACGGAACATTGTAAATGATAATTTGTTTTCCTGTGGAAGCCAAAACTTTATAATGCTGATAAAGCCCCTCCTGATTAGGTTTATTGTAATAAGGAGAAACAGAAAGAATAGCTGTAAAAGAAGTAAGATCAGCTTCTTCAATTTGTTTTTTTACTTCATAGGTGTTATTTCCTCCGATTCCCAAAACTAACGGAAGCCTTCCGTTATTCACTTTTATAATATGGGTAATAACCTGCTGTTTTTCTTCTTTTGAAAGTGTTGCTGCTTCTGCGGTAGTTCCTAAAACCACTAAAAAATGAGTTCCGTTTTCGATATTGAATTCAATAAGTTTGGTTAAAGAATCAAAATCTACAGATAAATCTTCATTAAAAGGTGTAATTAACGCTACACCTACTCCTTTCAAGTTTGCCATGTGTAAAAATTTAAGCATCAAATTTACATTTTTTAAAGGAATAATTTTCACCAAAAAAGCAATAATATCTATCCATATCTCTATATTTGTAAAGACAATAAAATTTTTAAATGAAGCCAAAAATTTTGTTTTACAGTTTAGCATTTTTTGTTTTTACCTCTTGTAAAACGCCTTTAAATGTAACCGCTGTTCAAACCCAGAAAAACATCAGTATTGCGAGCAATTTGACTTCAGATCGCGAAGCGGAAATGATGATTTCTCCCTACAAGAAATCTTTGGAATCCCAGATGAATGCAAAGATTTCGTACACTAATTTTGATCTTAACAAACAAGGTGACAACTCTAATCTTGGAAATTTATTGGCAGATTATACTTATGAAGGCGCGGTAGATTGGGCTTCAAAAAACAAAATTCCAAAAATTGACGCCGCTGTTATTAATATTGGCGGAATAAGATCTACGATAGGAAAAGGTGATATTTTACTGAAACATATTTATGAAGTGATGCCTTTTGAAAATGAATTGGTAATTGTGAAAATGAAAGGTGCTGATATGCAGAAATTGTTCAATTACT
Organism: Bacteroidota bacterium; assembly: GCA_023420435.1. Taxonomy (GTDB): domain Bacteria; phylum Bacteroidota; class Bacteroidia; order Flavobacteriales; family Weeksellaceae; genus JAEXBA01. The sequence goes on along the minus strand of JAEZWE010000083.1, from coordinate 3,360 downwards.
ACCTTGAAACACAAAAAAACAATCCGGTTTCAAAATTAAAAATAGAAACTTCTGAAGGTAAAATTGTTCAGGCATTGATAGACAATTCTTCTATCGAAAATTCTAAAAACTATTACATTGCTACTTCAGATTATTTAGCTCTGGGTGGCGACAATATGAAGTTTTTTGCCAGCGGCGAAATGATTTCTACAGGGATAAAACTTCGGGATTTATATGTTGAAAAATTTCGAAAAAATCCGGAAATTATCCCTCCCAATGATGTTCGTTTAATTTTTAACCGTCAGAAAAATTCCAAATAAATGAAAAGAAAAGAATTTCTAAAATTGGCCGGAGCTGGAAGTGTTGCCGCAACATTGGCTCCCAATCTTCTTTTTGCTAAAAATTTGGATTTTGTTGACGATCATTCCACAAAAAAAATTACGATACTTCATACGAACGATCAGCACAGCCGTATTGAACCTTTCGACAGTTCTTATACAAAAAATCCAAACCAGGGCGGTTTTGCGAGAAGAGCCCATTTAATTAAAGAAATCCGAAAACAGGAGAAAAATGTTTTACTGCTGGATTCCGGAGATATTTTTCAGGGAACTCCTTATTTTAATCTTTTCGGTGGCGAGCTGGAATTCAAACTGATGTCGATGATGGGTTATGATGCTTCTACAATGGGAAATCATGATTTCGATAATGGTTTGGAAGGATTTCTGAAAGTATTGCCCAATGCAAAATTTCCATTTATTTGCTCCAATTATGATTTTAAAAATACTATTTTAGAGGGCAAAACAGAATCTTATCGGATTTTCAATAAAAACGGAATTAAAATAGGAATTTTTGGGATTGGAATTCAGTTGGATGGTTTAGTGGGAAAGAAACAATATCAAGAAACACAATATATTGATCCTGTAGAAATAGCACAGCATTATTCCCATTTTTTGAAAAATGAAAAAAAATGTGATTTGGTGATTTGCTTGTCTCATTTAGGATATAAATATGATGGAGAAAAAAAGATTTCCGATGTGGAATTATCATCAAAAACCGAAAATATAGACTTAATTTTAGGCGGACATACCCACACTTTTTTGCCGGAACCTCAACAATATACTAACAGAGCCAATAAAAACGTTTTAATAAACCAAGTTGGATGGGCCGGACTTTTATTGGGACGTCTCGATTTTTATTTTGATGCATTAAAAAACATCAGCAAAGTAACTTGGAACAACCAAATGATTAACGACCGAATTTTAGCTTAGAAATATGAAAAAAATATTACTTTTCACCACAATATTCTTCATTAGTATTACCATTTCTGCACAAAACATTACTTCTAAAAAATGGACCGATTTATTTTCCTACAATAATGTTTTAACCGTAAAAGAAGACCACGGCAGAATAATATGCGCTACTGAAAACGGCATTTTTTTCTACCAAATTTCTTCAGGAGAAATTACCAAACTTTCCAAAACTAATGGTTTGCACGAAGTAAAAATTTCCGCATTCGATTACAATCCTGAAACAAAAATAGGTTTGGTGGGTTATCAAAATGGTTCCATGGATGTGGTAACTCCTAATGGAATTACTTTAGTGGTGGATATTCCTATTGCACAAGGTTTTAACGGAGATAAAAAGATAAACCACATTTCCATTTCCGGAGATAAAGCGGTAATTTCTGTAGATTATGGCGTTTCTATTTTTAATTTAAATAATAAAGAGTTTTCTCTTTCCTGTTTTTTTGTAAATGGTGGCAGTTATACGGCTTCCAACGAAGCAACCATTATTAATAATAAAGTGTATGCTTCTACAGATATTGGCTTAAAATCTCACGAAATAGACGTTACTTTCCCGGTTTTTTCAACTTGGGCTACACCTTTAACCGGTGCGTTAAAACAAGCTGATTCAGAAACTGTTCTTGCAGTTGCTACTACAAGCACGGTTTATATTGAAAATTCAGGAAGTTTCAGCCCTGTAACGGAAGGATTTTTAGAAATTCAGGATGTGGTGGTGAATTCCCAAAACATCATTGTAACCGATAAAGAAAGAATTTATACCTTAACAACTTCAGGAAATGTATTGAGTAATATTACTCTTGGTGAAAGTTGTAATACAGCGAACTTAATCAACGGAACTATCTACGGAGGAACCAAATTATCCGGTTTAAAAGATGCGGGAAATAATATTATAAAACCGGATGGTCCTTATAATAACATTTCTTATAAAATGTCTATTCTGAATGATCAATTGGTGGTTTCTACTGGTGGTGGTTTAATCACAGGGCCTTCTAACCGGGATCTCGGATATTATCATTTTGACGGAATGAAATGGAATTACCCTGAATATTTTATCGATAATCCTATTTTATTTAACGTTGTTGATGTTGAAATAAATCCTGCAAAACCTTCAGAAATTTATTTTGCCAATCATGTTTTTACAGGAGGTGAAAAAGGAATTTATAAGATGGAAAACGGTGTTTTCAAAAAAGTTTATAAAAACGCAGATTCCAACCCTTATTATAACCGACAAACAGGAATTGTATTCGATGAAAACAATAATTTAATTGTTGCCGCTTCTGCCATTGAAAATTCGCCTTTAAGAACTGGATATTATGTTTACAATCCTTCCATAGATGATTTTGATTTGATTCCTGTTTTCGCTGCAGGTGGTTCCCAAAAACCGATTACTAAAGACGGACTTTTGCTAATTCCTGCGCCTTTTAATGGAGATGGCGGATTAATCATGAGACAATACGATAACAATCCTTCAAACACTTCTGCTCCAACAAAAATTTTAAGAACGGATAACGGGCTTCCTGCAAATGGTGTTGTATCAATGGCTTTTGATAAAGATGATGATTTATGGATAGGAACCAGAATTGGTTTAAGAATTTTAAGTGATCCTTTTTCTGCAATTAATGATCCTAATCCGCAAGCAGAAGCAGTAATTATTGAGCAAAAAGGAATTGCGGAAGAACTTTTCAGAGATAATTATATTTTACAAATTGAAGTGGATTCCGGAAATAGAAAATGGGTTTCCGTAGATGGAGGTGGTGCTTATTATTTAAGTCCTGATGGACAACAGACGTTAAAACATTTCACTAAAGAAAATTCGCCTATTCCTTCCAATAGCATTACGGATATTAAAGTGGATAGAAAAACAGGAAAAGTATATTTCGTTACCTTAGACGGTATTGTGGTTTACCAAGGTGATGTTGCGGATGTTCAGGATACTTTTGGTGATGTTTTGGTATATCCGAATCCTGTGGTTACTGCAAATTTCAGAGGAAAAGTAACGATAAAAGGTTTGGCAATGAAAACGAATATCCGAATTGCGGATGCTGCCGGAAACTTAGTTCACCAAGCTGTAGCAAGA
>JAEZWE010000015.1 GCA_023420435.1 Bacteroidota bacterium | reverse complement strand
GAAGGTATGTCATTAGTAGATCTGTCAAAACAAGTGGCTTTAGGAATCGATATTGGTGGTACTAATACCAAATTCGGACTTGTTAATCATCGTGGAGATATCCTTGCAAAAGGATCCATCAAAACGGATCAACACGAGAAAATTGAAGATTTTATTGAAGAATTGTATCAAAATATAAAACCATTAATTGATGAACACTGTTCTGATAAAAAACTGGAAGGAATCGGTTGTGGAGCTCCCAACGCAAATTATTATACAGGAACCATTGAGCACGCCCCAAATCTTCGCTGGAAAGGCGTGATCAATTTTGCGGAATTAATGTCGAAGAAATTCGGAAAACCTTGCAAAATTACCAATGATGCTAATGCTGCAGCTTTAGGAGAGATGATGTACGGCGCAGCCCGCGGAATGAAAGATTTCATTATGATTACTTTAGGAACCGGCGTTGGAAGCGGTATTGTTTGTGGGGGAAAATTAGTTTATGGACACGATGGTTTTGCAGGCGAATTAGGACACACCATTGTAAAACCAAACGGAAGAAAACATTGGAGTACTGGATCAGAAGGAAGTTTGGAAGCGTATGCATCTGCTACAGGAATCACTATTACTGCAAAAAAATTTCGTGCAGAATTTCCTGAATCGTTGCTGAATAATTATCCTGAAGAAGAAATTAATTCAAAAACTGTGTATGAATGCGCTTCAAAAGGTGATGCAACAGCAATTGAGGTTTTTCGTTATACAGGACAAAAATTGGGAGAAGCTTTAGCCAATTTCGTTATGTTTTCTTCACCGGAAGCCATTTTGCTTTTTGGGGGAGTTATAAAAGCCGGAGATTTTATTTTGAAACCTACAAGAAGACACATGGAACATAATTTACTTCCAATTTTCAGAGGAAAAGTACAATTGGTTTTTAGTGAATTAGACGAAGCGGATGCTGCAATATTAGGTGCTAGTGCATTAGTTTGGGAGAAAAAATAATTTTTTTCAGGTTTTAAAATTATCCAATATTTTTAGGAAAATTTCGTTGGTATAAAATGAAAAACTTTTTTCTAATTTTACTTTCCCTTTTCATGATGTCTTGTAATGGACAAAAAAAAGAAACTATCGCAAAAACGAATTCAAAAAAAATGAATAAAGAAAATTTACAGCAAATCACTTTTGGTGGAGGTTGCTTTTGGTGTGTAGAAAGCTGTTTTAATATGCTTGATGGTGTAGATTCTGCCATTTCCGGATATTCTGGCGGAAATATAAAAAACCCAACTTATGAAGAGGTTTCTGCAGGAAATACCGGTCATGCAGAAGTGGTTCAAATTAGCTATGATCCCAAAATTATTTCTTACGAACAACTTTTGGACGTTTTCTTTTTTCTTCACGATCCTACCCAATTAAACCGTCAAGGAAATGATGTAGGAACACAATACCGTTCCGTTATTTATTATCAAAACGATACTGAAAAACAAAAAGCTGAGGAAGCGATCACGAAAATTGACCAATCAAAAAAATATCAAAATAAAGTGGTTACAGAATTAACAAAATTTGAAAAATTCTGGCCTGCAGAAGCTTACCATCAAGGCTATTACAATGCCAATCCTAATCAGCCTTATTGTTCGGCGGTTGTAGGTCCTAAAATCCAAAAGTTTAAAAAACATTTTGGGGCATTGGGAATGTTGAAAAAGGAATAAACTTTTCTAAAATTTATTTTCTGAACATTTCCGTATGCGGTATGTTATCTTCTAAATATTTCTTACCGGTATCTTGAAAACCCAATTCAGCATAAAATTTTAAAAGATAATCTTGAGCAGAAATTCGTATTTCTGAGGTTTTAAAACGGTTTTCAATAATTTCAATAGCAAATTTCATCAGTTGCCTTCCGAAGTTTTTTCCTCTTCCTTTTTCGGTGGTTAAAACTCTTCCGATGGAACTTTCTGGATATTTAATTCCTTTTTGGAAAATTCTGCAATACGCTAAAATTTCATTATTTTCTTCTGCCCAAAGATGGATGGCTTTGTCGTCATAACCGTCCAAATCAGGATAAGGACAATTTTGTTCCACTACAAAAACATCAATTCTGGATTTCAGAATTTTATATAAATCCTGGACTGTTAACTCGTTAAAATTTTTGATTTTCCAGACTATATTCTGAAAATTCTTAACTTCCATCTTCCCACACTCATCTTCCATCCTACTCAAATTTTACATGGTTTTTCTCAAGAAAATCATTTGTTTTTTGGATAAAATGCAGAATTTCCTCCGTTCCTTCTTTCTTTTCAGCCGAGGTAACATAAATTTCCGGTAAATCTTCCCAGGTTTTTAGAAGCTCTTCTTTGTAGTTTTCAACATTTTTTACCGCAGCATTTGGTTTTAGCTTGTCCGCTTTAGTAAAAACAATGGAAAAAGGAACCCCGTTTTCTCCACACCATTCAATAAATTCCAAATCAATTTTTTGCGGAGAATGTCTCGCATCAACCAGTACAAAAAGATTGACCAAATTTTTGCGGTTCAGAATATAGTTGGTAATTAATTTCTCAAAATCTTTACGCTGAACTTTGGAAACTTTCGCATAACCATAACCGGGTAAATCGGTTAAAAACCAATTTTCGTTCACCAAAAAATGATTGATGAGTTGCGTTTTTCCAGGAGTTTGCGAGGTTTTAGCCAAATCTTTTCGGCTCATCATCGCATTGATTAATGAAGATTTCCCTACGTTGGAACGGCCTATAAATGCATATTCCGGTTTATTGGGTTCAGGACATTCCTGCCATTTTCCGGAACTTTTTATAAAATCTGCTGTTTTTATTACCATAACAAAAAAATTCTCGCGGATTAAACAGATTTAGCGGATCATCAAAATCTGCAAAATTTGCCGAATCTGCGAGAGATTAAATAAGTTTTAATTAATTATTTTTTACCTTGGAGCCAATCATAGAGAATTTGGTTGAATTCATTTGGTTTTTCCATCATGGCAGCATGTCCACATTCATCAATCCAATAAAGATTTGAATTTGGAATCAATCTGTCCATTTCAATAGCCACTTCCGGAGGTGTTACATTATCCTGTTTTCCCCAAATAATACAAGTAGGAACTTCAATTTTATGAAGTTCTTTTTCCATATTGTGTTTTATGGCACTTCTTGCAAGCATTACGGTTTTTATTCCTTTTCCTCGATCATTTACTACGGAAAAAACCTCATCTACCAATTCTTCTGTTGCTACTTTTGGATCATAAAAAACTTCTTCTGCTTTTTTACGAATGTATTCTTTGTCATTCTTTCTTGGAAAACTGTCGCCAAAACTTCTTTCATAAAGTCCGGAACTTCCCGTAAGAACCAATTTTTTTACAAGATCGGGTCTGGAAAGAGTAAGAATTAATCCTACATGTCCTCCCATCGAATTCCCAACAATTATCGCAGGTTCTTTTACTATTTCCTCTATAAATTTAGCTACAAATTTGGCCAGTGAAGTGAGATTGGTATTTAATACCGACATATCATAAATCGGTAAATCCGGAAAATACACTTTATAACCTCTTGACGAAAAAAATTCAATGAGCTGGGTAAAATTACTCAAACCTCCCATAAGTCCCTGTAACAGAACAATAGGATGACCTTCTCCTTCTTCAATGAAATTGAATTTTGTCGCTTTCTTCTTTTTGAATAACATATATATTATGGTGTCGTAAAGACAAAAGTACAAATAAACAAGTTTAGTTTTTGGTTTTGCTAAAATATTTGAAAGAAAATTAAAACTATATAGGTTTTTTGCGAAATTCAGTAAGAAATTCGTGTCTTTTCGTATTTTTATTTTAACTCATTTTTAATCAGTCATTTAAATAATATTTCTAAAACTTATTAACATTAAGTCAAAAAGTGGGAAAAAGTGGGAAATTTTAGAAATAAATATATAAATTTGTCCCAAATGATGAATTTCTACGAAACATATGAGTGCAAAATTGATGAAAAAGGTAGATTAAAACTCCCTTCTTCATTGGTAAAGCTGCTTGAAGCTACTGAGAATAAAAACTTTGTAGTGAAACGCTCCGTTGCAAGAACATGTTTAGAAATTTATCCTATGGCTCCTTGGCAAAAAATAATGGCAAAAATAAGCAAGATGAACCGTTTCATTACTGAAAATGCCGATTTTATCAGAATTTTTACTTCCGGAGTCAAAAATATTGAATTGGATGCGTCAGAACGCATTTTAATTCCTAAAGATTTGAAAAATTTTGCCGCCCTTACAAAAGAAGTGGTTATCGCTGGTGCCGGTGAAATTTTCGAAATCTGGGATAAAGATGTGTATGAGCAAATCACTTCAATAAGTCAGGAAGATTTTGCAAAACTCTCGGAAAGAGTGATGGGAAACATCAGTTTTGATGAAGATTAACCCCTAAAATTAAAAATCTTGGAACAAGCTTATCACGTACCGGTTTTATTGAAAAAAAGTGTGGATGATTTGGTGACGAATCCTGACGGAATCTACATTGATTGCACTTTTGGTGGAGGCGGACATTCCAGAGAAATTCTGAAAAGACTTTCGGGAAAAGGTAAACTTTATTCATTTGATCAAGATTTAGACGCATTGAAAAATTCCATTGACGATGCAAGATTTACCTTAATCAATCAGAATTTTCGGTTTTTAGAAAATTCATTGATGATGTACGGTATTACACAAGTTGACGGTGTTTTAGCAGATTTGGGCGTTTCTTCGCATCAGTTTGATGAGGCAGAAAGAGGTTTTTCCACAAGAAGCGATGCACCTTTAGACATGCGAATGAATGTCATGCAGCATTTAGACGCCAAGAAAATAATCAATGATTATGAGGAGGAACATTTAGCCGATATTTTCTATCACTACGGTGAGTTGCGAGAAGCGAGAAAATTAGCAAGAGAAATTGTTCATCACCGAAAAAATAAAAAAATAAGAACCACCGAGGATTTGAAAAAAATCTTCAGTTATATTCCTCCACATAAGCAAAACAAGTTTTTTGCACAGGTTTTTCAAGCCATCCGAATTGAGGTAAATCAGGAATTGGAAGTTTTGAAAGAAATGTTGCTTCAAGCCTATAAAATTTTAAAACCGGAAGGAAGATTAGTTGTAATTTCTTATCATTCTTTGGAAGACCGTTTAGTAAAGCGTTTTTTAAAAAATGGAATGTTTGAAGGAGAACCGGAAAGAGACATTTATGGAAATTATTCAAAAGCATTTGAGTTAATTCAAAGTAAAGCAACCATTCCTAATGAAGAAGAAATTGAAGTAAACTCGAGAGCAAGAAGCGCTAAGTTGAGAACAGGAATAAAAAAATAAAAAAGTTTTAGAAAATTTTCTAAAACCAAGAAAATGGCAAAAAGAACAAACTATCGTCCGCAGAAAAAACTCACTTTCATTGATATTTTGAAAGGTAATTTCCTGAATCGGGATGAACTGAAAACGCACTACGCTTATTTTCTCTTGCTTTTTGCTTTGCTGATGATGATGATTTACAGTAACCATTTGGTAAATAAAAAAATAGAAATCGTTAATGACCTAAAAGAACAGACAGAGGAATATAAATCCCGGAATGCTTTTGCACAAAGCCGCCTCATCAAAGTAAAAATGGAGTCGGAACTGGGAAAAGAAATGATACAGGATTCCTTAATGCCACTGGAAAATCATCCACACAAATTATTAATAAAACTGGACAGCACTGATGCCAAAAAAACAAAATGATTACGAAACAAAGCGCTCAAAAACGCTGAAATGGGGCTACCTTTTTGCCGGGGCAGCGTTCTTGGTGTTTCTACTTTTTTTGATCCGGATTGTGCAGCTTCAGAACACCAATGTTGATGCCATAAAAGCGGATTACATCAACAATAATTACCGTGAAGCCACGCTAAAAGCAGCCCGTGGAAATTTATATGCTTCAGACGGTTCTATTTTGGCAACAACCGTGATGCGTTATGATATCTATTTGGATTTCAAAACTATTAAAGATTCTGTTTACAGTAATAATATTGGTGCATTAACAGATTCTTTAAGCAGAATGTTTGATAAGCCTAGAAATTACTTCAGACAGCGTTTAGATGATCAAAAAGCCAAAAAAAATCAATACTACAGTTTGGTTAGAGGTCTGGATTTCGATCAGTATGACCGTATAAGAAAATTTCCAATTTTTAAAAAAGGAAAACATAAAGGAGGGTTTATTGTGGATCGAAATTATAAACGTGAACTGGCCACAACAGAAATCGGAGCCGGAACCATTGGAATGGATGATCATCGTGGAAAAGCTGGTTTAGAAGCCGCATTTTCAAAATATTTGAGCGGAACTGATGGAAAAAGGCTGGAGCAAAGAATCAATTCCAGTCAATGGAAACCAATTGATTACTGGAAAGTTCAGGATCCTGTAGATGGACAAGATGTTTACACCACTTTAGATTTAAGAATTCAGGATATTGCCACTTCAGCATTAGAAAAGCAGTTAATTAATTTTGATGCCGTTCATGGTTGTGTTGTGGTAATGGAAGTTGCTACAGGAAAGGTAAAAGCCATGGTAAATTTACGACGAACAGAACCTGGAATTTACGTTGATGCCTACAATTACATTATAAAAGATAATATTGAACCTGGTTCTACTTTTAAAACCGTGTCGCTTTTAGCAGCTATGGATGATGGTTTTATTGATGAAAACACTACTGTAGATGTTGGTAACGGAATTTGGGTTTATCAAAAACAAAGAATTTCTGACGGACACGGTGGCGGAACTTATGACATCAGCGATGTTTTAGCAAAATCCAGCAACGTAGGTTCAGCAAAACTCATTACCAAATATTACAGTGAAAAACCGCAGGTTTTTTTGGATCATCTAAAACGCTGGAAATTATTTGATAAAATGGATATTGAACTTCCTGGAATTACAAAACCAAGATTTGTAACTCCGGAAAGTAAAAAATGGAGCCCTGGTGCATTAGCATCATTAGCTTATGGTTATGCCTCAAACATTAATCTTTTGCAACTGACCACTTTTTATAACGGAATTGCTAATGGAGGACAAATGCTGAAACCTCTTTTCATCGATAAAATCATGAAAGACGGACAAATTACCTACAACGCAAAACCAGAAATTTTGGTAAAAAAAATGGCTTCCAAAGAAGCAATTACCATGATGACGCATGCTTTAACCAAAGCGGTGGAGAAAGGAACCGCAAAAAGTATTTTCACGCCAAATTTAAAAATGGCGGGGAAAACAGGAACTGCCCGTTTTGAATATTGGTTGCCGGGAAAAATGAAGTACCGTTCTTCATTTGCAGGATTTTATCCGGCTGATAAACCCAAATATACTTGTTATGTGATGGTTTCGGAACCTGATGTTGCCAAAGGATTTTATGGCTCTACAGTAGCTGCTCCGGTTTTTAAAGAAATTGCTGGGAAAACTTTCCTAAAAACCCCACAAAATATTGAACCCAATTTATTAGTAAATAAAAAGGTGGATTTAAGCAAAATGGTGGAACCTAATAAAAAACTGGCGTTCAACGGAACAATGCCCAATGTTACGGGTTTAATTGGAAAAAACATTATTCCGCAGCTTGAAAATCAGGGATATAGAGTGGATTATAAAGGGGTTGGAAGAATAAAAGAACAGTTCCCTTCAGAAGGAACAATGATAAGTAAAAATCAGAAAATATATCTGAAACTTCAGTATTAAAGATGAATTTAAGTGCATTATTAAACAGAATTCCCCTTTTAGAAACTTACGGTGAAATGAATCGTGAGGTTTCCGAAATTGTATTCGACAGCAGAAAAGCGGTTGAGAATTCTCTTTATGCCGCTTTAAGAGGTACAGTTTCTGATGGACATGATTTTATTGATTCCGCAATAAAAAATGGGGCTAATGTAATTTTGGTTGAAGAAATTCCAGAAGAAAAAAATCAAAAGGTAACTTATATCAAGGTTAAAAATTCAGCTAAAACTTTGGGGCAAATTGCCAGTAATTTTTACGGAAATCCTTCTGAAAAAATTAATTTGGTAGGAATAACGGGAACAAACGGAAAAACTTCTGTAACCACACTTCTTTTTGATATTTTCAAAAATTTAGGTTTTAAATCTGCTCTTATTTCAACAGTAGAATACAGAATTGCTGACGAAATTATTCCTTCAACACATACAACACCAGACGTCATTCGTTTAAATCAAATGCTTGCAAAAGCGGTGGAAGTTGGTTGTGAGTATGCCTTTATGGAAGTTTCTTCCCATGGAATACACCAAGAAAGAACGGAAGGTTTGCATTTCAAAATTGCAGGATTTACGAATATTACCCATGATCATCTGGATTATCACAAAACGTTTGATGAATATCTAAAAACCAAAAAACGTTTCTTCGACGAACTGGATGAAAATGCTGTGGCCATTACAAATTCGGACGATAAAAACGGAAATGTGATGCTTCAAAATACCGCAGCAAAAAAGAAAACTTTTGCTTTGAAAACCATGGCGGATTATCATGGTCGTTTGTTGGAAGCTGATTTCAACGGAATGTTGTTGAATTTTAACGGAAAAGAATTTTGGACCACTTTAACAGGGAAGTTCAATGTTTACAATTTGCTTTTGGCTTTTTCCGTGGCTTTGGAATTAGGCTTTCATGAAGAAGATGTTTTGCAGGCCATTTCAAAACTTTCCCGTGTAAAAGGAAGATTTGAAACCATAAAATCACCTTCCGGAATTTTCTTTGTGGTGGATTATGCGCATACTCCAGATGCTTTGGAAAATATTTTGGACAGCATCAACGAAATACGCACAAAAAATGAAAGATTAATTACCGTTTTTGGTTGTGGAGGAAACAGAGATCATGCAAAACGTCTAGAAATGGGAAAAATTGCCACAAGAAAATCCACTTTAACCATTATTACTTCCGATAACCCCAGAAATGAAGATCCAAATATCATCATCAAAGAAATTGAAGCGGGTGTTGAAGCACAAAATTTCAGCAAATACACTTCAATTCCGGACAGAAAAGAAGCCATCAAAATGGCGATAAAATTTGCAGAACCTAAAGATATTATTCTTGTTGCAGGAAAAGGACACGAAAATTATCAAGAAATAAACGGCGTGAAACATCATTTTGATGATAAAGAAGTAATAGATGAACTTCTGAAACTCATGGGAAAATAAAATCTTTGAAAAACTAAACTTTGAATTAAATGCTTTATTACCTGTACGAATATCTAACCAACAACGGAATCCATGTTCCGGGAATGAACTTGCTTCGTTACATTTCGTTTCGGGCAGCGATGTCAGTTCTTTTTTCACTGATTATTGCCATGGTTTACGGAAAAAGAATTATCAACTATCTGCGTAAAAAACAGATGGGAGAAATGGTTCGTGATCTCGGCCTTGATGGACAAAAACAAAAAGAAGGAACACCCACTATGGGAGGTTTCATCATTATTTTGGCGACGATGATTCCGGTTTTACTTTTCACAAGAATTTTCAATGTGTACATTATGTTGCTCATTGTTTCGGTAGTTTGGATGGGCGGAATTGGTTTTATTGATGATTATTTAAAGAAAATTAAAAAAAATAAAGACGGCCTTAGCGGTAAATTCAAAATTATTGGGCAAGTTGGTTTAGGATTAATTGTGGGAATTACGATGTATTTTCATTCCGATATTACCGTAAAAAGAAAATATGCAGATGCTATGGTGATAAACCGTAACAATGTAGAGAAAAACTTCATGCCTACAGAAAAATCGACCGTTTCTACCGTTCCTTTTTTCAAAAATAATGAGTTTGATTACAGCAAAAGCCTTTTTTGGATGAATGAAGAAGAACAGCAGGAATGGTCTTGGATTATATTTATACCGGTCGTTATTTTTATTGTTACCGCTGTTTCAAACGGAGCCAATATTACGGATGGAATTGATGGACTTGCAGCAGGAACCAGTGCCGTAATTCTCCTCACCTTAGCTTTTTTAGCTTACGTTTCCGGAAATATCATTTTTGCAGATTATCTCAATATCATGTTTTTACCCAATATGGGTGAAGCTACCATTTTTGCCATTGCCATGGTAGGTGCTGTAATCGGATTTTTGTGGTACAACACTTATCCAGCACAAGTTTTCATGGGAGATACGGGAAGTTTAATGTTGGGCGGTGTTATCGCTGTTTTAGCCATTATTCTTCGAAAAGAGCTTTTGATACCTGTACTTTGCGGAATTTTTCTTGTAGAAAATATTTCGGTAATGCTACAAGTAGCCGTCTTTAAATACAGAAAAAAGAAATTCGGGTTGGAATATGCTCAGAATAACAGACTTTTCAAAATGTCCCCCATTCATCATCATTATCAGAAGGAAGGATACCACGAAAGCAAAATTGTCAACAGAATGGTCATCATTGGTGTAATGCTCGCCATTATTTGCCTTATTACATTAAAAGTACGATAAAACACAAAAAGAAAAAAGATAAAAAATTTATGAAAATTGTTGTTCTTGGTGGCGGTGAAAGCGGTTTTGGCGCAGCTTATTTGGCAAAAAAGAAAGGATTGGAAGTTTTCCTTTCCGATAAAGGCCAGATAAAAGCGGAGTACAAAAAAATGCTGGAAGAAAACGGAATTGAATACGAGGAAGAAAATCATGATGAAGAACGGATTTTAGCTGCAGATTGGATTATTAAATCTCCGGGAATTCCTAAAAAGGCAGAAATGATTTACAAAATCAATCAGAAAGGGATTCGTTTATCTTCTGAAATTGAATTTGCCGCCGAATTTACCAACGCAAAAATAATCGCTATAACTGGGAGTAACGGAAAAACAACCACCACTTCTTTGATATTTCACATCTTAAAAAACGATGGGTTTAATGTGGGATTGGGAGGAAATATCGGTAAAAGCTTTGCAAAGCAAGTCGCAGATGAAAGTTTCGATTATTATGTTTTAGAAGTCAGCTCTTTTCAGTTGGATGATATTCAGAATTTTAGACCGTTTATTTCCTTGCTGTTGAATTTAAGTCAGGATCATTTAGACCAGTACAATTATAATTATGAAGAATATGCTTTAGCCAAATTCCGAATTACAGAAAATCAGGAAAACGACAATTATTTCATCTACAACAAAGACGATGAAATGAGCATGAATCTTCTGGAAAGATTAGAAATAAAAGCGAAAATGCTTCCCTTTTCATTACACGAAAAAGTAAAAGAAGGAGGTTATGCTGACGAAGACAAAATTTTCGTAAAACTGCAGGAAGAATTTTCCATGAAAATCGATGAGCTTTCTTTGGTGGGAAATCACAATGTTGCTAACTCCTTAGCGGCATCTATTGCCGGTAAAATTTTAAAAATAAGCAATGAAAGCATCAGAAATTCTTTAATGACTTTTCAAGCTGTAGAACACCGTTTGGAACAAGTAGCAGAAATAGAAGGTGTAAAATTTATCAACGACAGCAAAGCAACCAATGTTAATGCAGCATATTATGCTTTGGAAAGCATGAAAAATCCTACGATTTGGATTGTTGGCGGTGTGGACAAAGGAAACGATTACATCGAAATTGAAGAATTGGTGAAAAGAAAAGTCAAAGCCATTGTTTGTATGGGTGTTGATAATCAGAAAATTATTGATTTCTTTAGTGACAAAAAGGATTTCATATACGATACTTCAAGCATGGAAGAAGCGGTGAAAATTTCAAAATCAATTGCTGAAAAAGGAGATACCGTTCTGCTTTCACCTTGTTGTGCGAGTTTTGATTTGTTCAAAAATTATGAAGACCGCGGTAATAAATTTAAAGAAGAAGTTTTAAAAAATTAGAATTATAAAATGAACCAACAAAATACAGAAAACAAATTTGAATTTCTAAAGGGCGATAAAGTTCTTTGGATGGTCATTATCGTGATTTCTGTTTTTTCAATTTTCCCGGTTTACTCCGCAAGTTCCAATTTGGAATATATTGTTAACAACGGAACAACCACAGGACACGTCATAAAGCACATGTTTTTTGTTGTTCTTGGTTTGGGAATTATGCGTTTGGTAGGTTCTGTAAAATATGAACACATTGGCAAACTGAGCAGTATTTTATTGGGTTTAATGGCTGTTTTATTAGTTCTCACCATGTTTACGGGACAAACCATTGATGGCGCTTCTGCTTCGCGGTGGTTAAAAATTCCGGGAACTCCTATTTCTTTTCAACCTTCTTCATTTGCTTATTTAATGTTGGTGATTTATCTCTGCAGATATTTAACGAAAAGAATAAAAAGGGAACGTGTTCCTTTAGAAAACATCATTTACATTTTTGGACCTATTTTACTGATTTTTGGTTTGGTTGCAAAAGATAACGGTTCTACTGCTTTAATGATAATGATTGTTTCCATTGCTATCTTAATTATTGGACAGCTCAATTGGAAATATGTTGGCGGATTTATGGCTACTGCAGCTGTTTTCATCAGTATATTTCTTTTTGTCGCTTTGAAAACTGATCTCATCAAAAGTAACCGGGTTCATACTTGGATGAGCCGGATTGAAACTTTTACGAATTCCAAAAAAGGAAACGAAATAGAATCCGAAGCCGATAAAGCAAAAAATTATCAGGTAATGCAGGCAAAAGCTGCCATTGTACATGGTGGAATTACAGGAATGGGTCCAGGAAAATCTGCCTTAAAACAAATGCTTCCGCAATCTGCCTCCGATTTTATTTTTGCCATTATTGTGGAAGAATATGGCTTATTCGGGGCTGTATTTTTAATTATTATGTATCTCATTATGATGATTCGGATTGTGATGATTGCCAGTAAAATGCCCGCATTTTTTGGTTCCTTATTGGTTTTAGCCATGGGTTTAATGATATTCATACAACTTGCAGTAAACATTGCAGTTGCGATAAATCTCATTCCGGTTACAGGACAACCTTTGCCGTTAATAAGTTATGGTGGAACTTCCATGTTGGTAACCTATATTCAGCTTGGATTGGTTCTCAATGTAAGTTCAAGAATACAGATTTTTGATGAAGAAGGAATGGGTAAAAAACAAAATATTGAAGAAATAAACGATATCGCTTAAATGAGCAAAAATTTAAAAATATTAATGAGCGGCGGCGGAACAGGAGGACATATCTTCCCGGCTGTAGCCATTGCGCAGGAAATCCAAAAAAGATTTCCTGATGCTGAATTTTTGTTTATCGGAGCGAACGGAAAAATGGAAATGGAAAAAGTTCCACAAGCCGGTTTCAAAATTGAAGGATTGAATATTGCTGGATTCAACAGGGGAAATCTTCTATCAAATTTCAAATTACCTTTTAAAATATTTTCCAGTTTACGAAAAGCGAATCAAATTATTAAAAATTTTAAACCTGATTTTGCGGTTGGAACAGGTGGTTTTGCAAGTGGACCTGCATTGTATATAGCCTCAAGACATAACGTTCCCATTTTTGTGCAAGAACAAAATTCATTGCCTGGAAAAACCAATATGTTTTTAGCGAAAAAAGCGGAAGCCATTTTCACGGCTTATCCAAATATGGAAAAGTTCTTTTCCGGAGCTAGAACCGTTTTTCTTGGAAATCCTATTCGTCAAAATATTATTTCAGATTTAACAGATTCTGCTTCAGCAAAAGAAAAATTAGGATTAGATAAAAATAAATTGACAGTTCTTTCAGTGGGTGGTTCTTTAGGTTCAAGAACGTTGAATAACGCTTGGAAAGAAAATTTAGAAAATTTTTTAGCGAAAGATTACCAGTTAATCTGGCAAACCGGAAAAACGGATTATCAGGAAATTGTCGGAAGATGGAAGATGAAAGATGAGAGAAATAACGAAGACGCAAATGAAACTTCCAGCTCCCCACTTCCCGCTTCCCTTCAAATTAAAGAATTCATTTCCGATATGCCTTTAGCTTATTCTGCTGCGGATGTTATTGTTTCCAGAGCTGGCGCTATTGCCATTTCAGAATTGGCGGTTGCAAAAAAACCGGTGATTTTGGTTCCTTTTCCTTTTGCTGCAGAAGATCATCAAACAATAAATGCAGAAACTTTAGTCGAGAAAAATGCAGGAAGAATGGTGAAAGACGTAGAAATGAATGAAAAATTCTGGAAAACACTTATGGAAATTTGTGAAGACGAAAACTTACGCAAAGAAATGAGCCACAATTTGGAATTTTTTGCAAAACCAAAAGCAACGGAAGAAATTGTAGATGAAATTTTTAAAATTTTGAATCATAAACCTTTAAAAAATTTGAATTAGTGAAACCTTTAGAAACATATCAAACTTTCTATTTCGTAGGAATCGGCGGAATTGGCATGAGCAACCTTGCCCGATATTTTCACGCTTCAGGAAAAAAGGTTTTGGGCTACGATAAAACCCATACAAAGCTTACCGATGCTTTAGAAAATGAAGGAATTGAAATCGTTTTCGATGATGTTGTTGATTCAAAAATTACCGATTTGGATATAGAAACCACTTTGGTAATTTATACTCCAGCTATAAAAACTTTAGGAATTTTAGATTATT
Source organism: Bacteroidota bacterium (assembly GCA_023420435.1). Lineage (GTDB taxonomy): Bacteria > Bacteroidota > Bacteroidia > Flavobacteriales > Weeksellaceae > JAEXBA01. Next base: position 122 of record JAEZWE010000015.1, on the reverse strand, counting down.
TCAATCAAAATAAATTCGATGTTTTAAAAAGAGCCAAAGTTCTGGGTTTAATCACAGAAAACACAGAATGTCTCGCTGTTGCCGGAACCCATGGAAAAACGACAACTTCAACTTTGGAGGCG